>JBNKUQ010000029.1:0-34976 GCA_050298695.1 Cellvibrionaceae bacterium | reverse complement strand
ATGATCCTTTCGCTTTAGCTAAGCTAGCGATATATTGTTTTTCCATCGGTGTAATGTCTGCCAAAACACCCACATAGTTCCAGCCGCGCTCATATCGGTCAAGTATTTCATCACCGCACTCGTTGCGGTAAACATGTCGCTTGTTATGCAGGTTTTGACGGTAATGCATGTTCAAGTTGTTGCTCGCTGATGCCCTTTATTTCAATTAATTTTTTTTGAGAGCTTGCGCCAGACACGATAGTAATCGAATCTTCACTTAAGGCCAATAATTCAGACAATAATTTGATAACTGCTTGATTCGCTTTTCCTTTCTCTGGAGGAGCGGATACTTTTATTTTTAAACTTTTCCCAAGCCAACCGGTTATCTCTGTTCGAGATGATCCTGGTATTACTTTGGCCTCAATTCGACATTTCATTACCATAATATTTCATCAAAACTGCATAACGCCCGCGGTAAGTGACAAACCGGAGTGGTGACAACTTTGTGCCATTCAAGCATAAAGTTGGCGCGCGGAGGCTTGTCTACTTTGACCGTGCTTGTTATCTGTGGCTTTTATTTTCTACGTACATTAATTTCTTACCTATGAAATTCTCATACAACCTCAAATGAGATTGGTATGAGAACACGTCCTCTCTATCTTCATACTTCTCTATCCAATTAATCAGCATTTCTAAGTTTTTGTCTTGAGCTTCTTTGCTTTCATATTTATGCGGCTCCCACGGTCGAGACTTCGCATTTTGCACGCACTTAGCGATGGAAAGATTCATAAATATGGCCTCGTTGGCTCGCGGTGCTGCGATTTCTAACAGATCGGAGTAGCACCCCTCTATAACGAACCTTTCATTAGAGTTTATAAACTCGATAATCTTTTTCCTGGATTCTTCAATAGGCGCACGCCTTAGAGGCGCCTCTGACAACCAAGCTAGGCTATCCAAGTCTAAATGGACCAGACCTTCTTCATTGACCAGCTTTTTAGCCAAAGTCGACTTTCCTGAGCCTGAATTTCCGAATATTAAGACCTTGCGCAATTTCTCTCCCAAAACACATAACAGTTGAATCAAAAGAACCATTCTACTTATCTAGATTCTCTTGATCAAAATAAGTATTAACGTTGTTTAGGTATTTTTCGTATAAAAAACAATAAATTAGATATGCGCCGTGATTTACCAATAACTTGATCAAGAGAATCATTCTACTGACCTTGGCGACAAACACCTGTAATCATAGCAAAGCCTATTGCTAACGGGGTATTTTGGTGTCCAACTCACAACCATAAACTAGCCGATAATTAGCCTCTATCCATGAAATGATCCATTCTTAACCCTCTGGGTCGCTCACGGCGCTGATGATTGGAGCCCTGATGTTGGAAATAACCTTGGATGATAGCGCGTGCAGTCCTCAAATTCCTCGTATTCAAACCCCATACCTTATATAAGTTATGGTAAAGTCACTCGAAAATACTTACGAGTAAGAATCCTATAACAATGTCAGATACCAAACTAACCCCTATTCTAAGTCACTTGCCGAGCGATAAAGTCCGCGAGTTAGAAATGATCACTCAACGCATCGTAGCAACCAACAAAGCCGAGCTGGTTATTTTATTCGGCTCTTATGCGCGTGGAGATTACAAAACAAAGCGCGGCACGAGACAAGGCAAAAAAAGTGATTATGATATTTTTGTCGCAGTCTCTGAATATGAGCACCGTAAGGCCCTTCAAAACGAACTAAATCATGCCTTTGATGATTGCAGTCACCCCGTGCAATTAGTGGTTGAGGATATTGCTTTTGTTAATAGTCGGCTAGAAGAACGGCAGTACTTTTTTAGTGATATTAAGCGCGAAGGTAAAGTGTTATTTGATTCTGGCAAGTATGAACTGGCCGAATCTGTAGAGTTAACTACGACGCGGCGGCGAGAAATTGCGGAAGCAGATTTTAAACAGTGGTTTGATGAAGCTAAAAACTTTTATCAATCAGCAACTCATGCAATTAATAATAAAAAATATCGCCATGCTTCATTTAATATTCAGCAAGTCGTCGAAATGTGCTACACCGCTATCGAAATGGTCTTTACTCACTACAATCCACACGAGCACAACTTAAAAGGACTCCGCAGCCGACTTCCCATTTTTGACCGGCGCATTCACGAGGCCTTCCCCTTAAAAACCGAAGCACAACAAGACTTATTCGATCAACTTAACTTCGCCTATATCGGCGGACGCTACCGCAGCGACAGTGAGTTCCCTGTTAATCAGGAGCAACTCGATTATTGGTGTGCGGAAACGGAAAAGCTGATGGATTTGACGAAAGTAATTTGTAATGAACGAATTCAAGCGTTTAGAGAGGCGGAGATTAAAGATATACAATAAAGGCTAGCATGGCCGTTTTATTTTTAGCCTCTGTTCGCATCACCACACACCAAAGAGGTTGTCTCTATACTTAAAGCCGCTCTAACGAAAGCAGATAAAGCTGACTTTAAACGATTCTATACAAGTACTAGAGAAAATATTGAATCCATCAGTTGGTGTTTGCTATGTATGCGGACGCAGGTGCGGATGGTAGCTTGATTGCAAGAATTCTTAACTCAATGGCTGGCTTGGAGTAAAAAAAGTGGATTTAATTGATTACTGATACAGCGATGAAGTCAAGAAATATTAGTTTCGGTAAAGCTGGATGAGATACCCACAAGCGCGTATTAAAAAACTCGAAAATATCACTAATTAAGAACATAGCCTGTAGAGATAATTGCTACCTGCAACACTCAATATTATCGTTCTAAAATCTCACTGTCGTTATATATATCACGGCATCATTCACCTATGCGAAAAAAACTGCGAATCAGTATTGTTAAGTTATTGGGATAGAAGAAGTTTTGAACTCCTGGATTAAGAAAATGAATTTATGCACATCAACCCCCTTTTCAAGATAGAGATAATACGGTAATCTTCTCACCTCTATTGGCAGGGTTAGCCCCCTAACTGATTGCATCTTAGTTTTTTGCGATTTTCTTTGCTGCCTAAAACTAGCAAAACCACTTCACAATCTTGTTTACAGGTAAGCGTACCCGATAAACATCCCATTATTTATCACGAGGGAACTGTGCGTAACAATAGTATTGATTTGATGAGATTTATTGGTCTGGCAATGATCATTTTTGCTCATGTTGAGCCGCCAGGTGTTCTATTCCAATTGCGTAATTTTGATGTTCCTTTAATGGTTTTGGTTTCTGGAATGTCCTTCGGTCTGAGTTATAAAGAAAATGAGATCTATACAGGATATATCTGGAAACGGATTAAAAGATTAGCTTTTCCTGTTTGGATATTTTTAACGGGATATTTTTTAGTTTTATTTTTATTTTTACCAACAAGCTCTGATTTAAATCTATACAAAATTATTGGCTCATATTCGTTAGCTGGAGGAATTGGCTATGTATGGATCATTCGAGTCTTTATATTGGTAGCCTTAGTTTCGCCGTTTATTTTTAAATGGCATATGAGCATATCTTCAAATAAAAGATATTTTGGGACACTAACCCTTATCCTTGTAGTCTATGAAATTGCTAGGTATTTCTCATTACCATATATCCAGGATAATACAGGTGAAGCCATTTCTCTTATCTCTCATTATATAATCCCTTACTCGATTATTTTTGCGATTGGGTTAAGATTACCTTCACTTGAAGACAAGCACGCCTCGTTTCTATCGCTTACATCTCTAGTTATTTTTGTTTCATTGGGTACTTGGATATACGCTACCACTGGAATGGCAGCCCCAACACAGCATTATAAGTACCCTCCATCTATCTACTATTTATCCTACGCTTTATTTGTCTCAAGTTTTTTATGGATATTCAGACGTCAATTTGAATTTATACTTGAAAAAACCAAATCTAAAGAATTCGTTCTTTTTTGTGCCCAAAATTCAATTTGGATATATCTTTGGCATATACCGTTTGTGAAGTTTTTTCACTCACATTTTATTGTTAAGTATATTGTCGTATTCTCAATATCGGTTTTGCTTACTTTTATTCAAGTTTGGATCATAAATAAAGTGATGAATCAAATACAGAGCGTTATTATCAAAAAAAATATAAAAGTATTGTTTACTGGTTAATGACGTAGTGGCTTTTATAAACCTATGATATATGGTTGCCTGTATTTCCAAAAAAAGCCAACCACCTTTCCTAATGATAAATGAGCGGATTTAAGCATTTGGAGAAACTGCTACCTGAAGGGATATCGCTGGTGCAGCATAGCTAGAAAAACGTGGCTATTTTCGTGCTTTGCGCAGCCAATATGTTTCTTCTGGCTGGCTACATCAGCCAGTTCGTGGTGTATCGCCCACGTGGTCAAGGTAGCTCTTAAAACAATTTCACCCTTCTCGGTCTTGCCCAGCAAGTAAGGCGTCCATCTCTATCGCTGAAACAGGGGGGCTAAAGAAGTAACCCTGCATGACATCACAGTGACAGTCTTTTAAATAATTTACCTGAGCTTCATCTTCAACACCTTCTGCAACCACTGAGAGATGCAGTTTGTGCGCCATAGCAACTGTTGCATTGACAATAGCTGCATCATTCGAATCATTGATAATGTTTTCTACAAAAGACTTATCGATTTTCAGAGATTGTATGGGAAAGAGTTTTAAATAGCTCATGGAAGAATATCCTGTACCAAAATCGTCAATTGATAAACGCACACCGAGTTTATTCAACTCATTAAGTTGTAAAATATTATCCTCTACATTTTCCATAACTAGATTTTCTGTCAATTCTAAAACGAGCTGCCGAGGATTAATATTGGTTTTCTCAATCAGTTTTCTAATGACCTGCACTAGACGACAATCTAAAAATTGGCAAGCTGAGATATTAACAGACATATAAATGGGTATGTTTGAATACCGAGTCCACACCGATAGCTGTTGACACGCTTCTTCTAAAACCCATTCACCCAAAGGAATAATTGCCCCTCCTTCTTCTGCAATTGGAATAAACTCCTGTGGGTTTATAAGCCCCATTTCTGGATGATGCCAACGCGCCAAGGCCTCACATCCAATAATCTTTCCGGTATCTGCGTCTATCAAAGGTTGATAGAGTAGAACGAATTGCTTTATTTTAATACTGATTGACAAGGCAACACCTAATTGCATTCGCCGAACCATATCTTTACTTAGGTCTTCATCAAATATTTGATAACAATTACGGCCTTTATGTTTTGAGCGATACATGGCCAAGTCCGCGCATTTAAGCAAGGAGATAACGTTAGTGCCATCGCGAGGATATGAGCTAATACCTATACTGGCCGAAACAAAAAAATCAGATTCATGAATATTAATGGGTTTACAAAGATTGCAAAGAAGCATTCCGGCAAATTTTTCAATTGCTTCTGTAGAATATACACCTTTGAGTGCTATGGTAAATTCGTCTCCGCTTAGACGAGAGACAATTCCATTATCTGGAGTCATTTTTTGCAAACGGCTGGCAATGGCCTTCAGCAAGGTATCCCCCATATCGTGCCCGGCCAAATCATTAACTCGCTTAAAATTATCCAAATCGATAAAGAAGAGAGAAAATTCTTCTCCCGTATTTAGCTCAGGCTGAATTAATGAGTCCAACACCGCTCTAAACGAATCTCTATTTAATAACCCAGTTAAAGAGTCATAGTTTGCTAAATAATAGATTTTTTCCTCGTAATTATTCTTTTCCGTTTTATCATAAGCAAGAGAGAAAAAACCTCTTATCTGCCCAGCCTCTATATGGGGTACATAATCAACGGACACTAAACGCCGTTCAGATTACCGAAAAGGCAGTGTGCAAACAAAAGACTGAGCTCGTCCAGCCAATACTCCCAACACGTATGGTTGCAATACTGCATAAGCATCATCTCCGAGCACCTCTTTGATCGTCTTACCATGAAATGATTCTGATGGCTGTCCAAACCAATATTCATATCGTTGATTACAAAAACGATAGCGTTTTTCGCTGTCAATATAAGAAATTAAAACGGGCAAGTTATTGGTCAAGAGGGTTAACCAATCTTGTTTCTCGGTTAACTCATCAATGGAATGGGCAATTCGCAAACGTAAATCATTAATACAATTAACAAGATCCGTTAGCTCGTCATCGTTGCCACTTGATGACCTTTCGAGCGCAATGGGTTTATTTGGATTAGTAAGTTCCATCCCGGTCAGGTAATTCACCAAATGAGACAAATGGCGCACAATTAAGTATTGAAAACCAAAGAATATAGCAAAAGCCACGAGAAACGTTTTGATGGCATTTGAGAATAAAATAACTAAAAATCGTTTTTTAACCGTGGCGATAGCATTTTCTAGACTTCCGTAAACCTCGAATGATCCCAGTGAGTAGAGGGTATTTTCAAAATGATAGGTCAAATCAAATATTCGTTTTAGAAGAAATCGCTGATCATCAGGCATGGAGCCAAATGCAAAAATTTTGTCGTCTCTTTTGAGTTCAACGAAAACAATATCATGCAAATCTACGAGACTGCTAAGTTGAGTCTTAACGGCAGGCGTATCCAATTGCCAAACACTTTCAGCAATAATCGGGACAGTGCTCACTTCAATTTCTGACATTCGAGCTAATAACGCCGAACGATCTTCGGTATAGCCAGAGTAAAGCTGATAAACAGTAGCAATCAAGGTGAAAATACTGCTACAAAAAATTACAAAACGCACCATCCGCCACGATAAACGACTACGATTACTATCGTAGGATAGATGAGAAAAAAATTCCTCTTTTAAGGTTTTTATTGGCATTTTGTCTTACTGGAGAAGAAAGAATATTTTAATTATTATGTCAGCATACATTTATAGAAGAAAAGTAGAGTTTAGTCTAGGAGTACCAAAAATGGAAATAGATCCATGCTTTTTCAAGGACCTTTTACTATTGACTTAGGGTAAGCGCTTATTAACCCGGCATAAATGCTTACGGGTTAATAATGACAGAGTTTGTCGCTAATTCTTACGTTGAATTGAATCAAAAACTTGCAATCGGGCATTCTCTAATTTTTCTGTCAGTTCTTTAATATTTCCTGTATTAATAAATTCTGACAGTAGAGGCGTTGCTAGCTTGTCAAATTCGGGGGGCGTATCTCTATCAAAGTATTGGGCAATCCCATCCGCTTGACTCAACATTCTCTGGCCCGCTTGAATAAACCGATCTTTACCAACCGTACTCTCTTTGTTAGGGGGAATATAACCTAGTTCATTATTAAGGTTTGATTGAACATCAGCTCTTGCGATAAAGCGAATAAACGCTTTCGCCGCTTCTACTTTTTGGGTATTTTTCGGAATAAAAAATACGTCTGTTGGTGCATTTTCATACCGAGGAATTTGTTCATCGATCTTGGGAAATGGCATAAAACCAATATCTTGAACAATAGATTCATCTGCTGGCCACTTGCTAGAAACGAAATTACCTAGCAGAAGGAAACCAATTTCATTTCTATAAAAAAGAGGAAGGACCCCATCCCAGGTGAGAAGGTCGTTACTTTTATTGTAAAACTGCCCATCAATCAACTTTTTCCATTCAAATAAAACCTTTTGCACCCGCTGATCATAAAAAGAAATTTCACCACTGAGCAATGCTAGATGGAACTCCAAACCATTTATGCGCAGGTTGATATAGTCAAACCAAGCAACGGCAGGCCAGTGTTCCTTGGAACCAAGCCCAATAGGGCTTATACCTGCCTGTTTCATACGATTCAAAAGAGCTAGAAAAGATTCCCAGTTGTCAGGTACTCCACCAAAACGCTCGATCATCGATTTTCGATAGAAAATTCCCCAATGATAATAAGCAAAGGGAACCGCATAGACCTCACCCTTGTAGGTTACCCCCCGCTGCACATGGGAAAAGTATTTATCAAAATTCTCTTTTTCCCAAAGCTTTGTAATTGGCAAAATCAAGCCTTTATCAGCATAGTAATACAGCCGTTGAGAAGAACACCAATACATAACATCCGGCGTATCTTTGCCCTCTAGGAGCCAGACCGGCAGTTTCTGTTTGTAACCAAGATCTGTTTCAACAACAGATTTGACTTCGATTCCGGTTTCTTTATAAAACTGATGAAAAATGCGTTCGAATTTTCCTCTTTGATTAGGCTGGAGTTGAACACTCACCCGAATTTCTTCAGCAAATAACAATGTTGGATTACAGCAAAGGAAAATAAAAACACAAAATAAGGCTCGAACAGTTTTCATGTTATCTCTTCTTTTTATTAAGAAAGTATTATTTGCAACCGACTACAAGCACTTCTACGTTTTACACACATTTCCTCATTCGCGAGCATAATATAACGATCATAGATAAAGCTAGTGGCTATTCTACATACTAATGAGTATTGGTCTACAATCATTATTCATAAATCTATCAAGGCAACAAATCGCTCAGCTGCTTTTTTTGCTTCCTCATCTCCCGCAGGAAATGTATAGGTAATCTTTACTCGTTGATCATTCTCAAGGTAGCTATGGACAACAACGCGATGTGTCTGGTTTTCTACATCCTGCTCTTCTTCAATGTAGGCTATTTTACCGCTGCTTTTATAGCGACGCTTATAATCAATTCGGTATCGCGAGTGTTTGGGATATAAATCGTTCAGATATTCTTGGATGGTGTCTCCATTCAACTCTTTTTGTGTGACAGTTTGCGGGCGATGAACGACAACGCTTACCCGGCCTGAGTCTTTTGTATAGGAAAAAATTGCTTTATCTTCTTGGTTCGCAGCATTCTCCAGCTTAAACGGGTGCCCATTCATTGTGACCTTAATATCACTATCCTGGAACAACTCATATTCTTGAGCTTTAAAGAAAAAGTCGTGTTTTTCTTCTTCGAGATCTTCGATATTTAAATTCTCCCATGCGGAAACATTAAGAGAGAGATCGCGGGAAATATCTCCTAGTTTTTTGACACAATCTGTTTTTTGCGATGAGTGACAAGGAAAAGCCACTAAAAAAAGTAAATTGCCGCGATCTAAAAAACCCACTAAAAAAGGCTCTCCCATCATACCCCGATAACCCCACAATACCGCTTGGCGCTCCTGAGGTGTTTCAGCAAAGGTTTTGGTAGTTCTAAATGTTACAGAAGATGTTTTGATACTGCTATTACTCGAGAAACCGCCAAACATATCGGGAGTGCTATGGTATCCTGGCGTCAACGAAGTCATCGTTTCATAGTTTCTCTTGCTCAAGTAAAAAGGGACATTGTGTGTTTTTATCCCCCCCCAAACTAGAACCGTACCTGACCAGAGAGGATCATTATATAAAACATGCGCGCTACGCCGAAACGCGCCATATTTATCGACCTTTCCATAAGGGTCATACCATTCATCTAAAAATGGAAAAATAACTCTCACATTAGTCAGCACAAATGTCCCCTTTTCAGTGTTCGCATAGGGATCCCACAAACTATCGAAAGGTGTTTGTTTCAGCCATTCACTCAACGATGAATAAACTTTTTCCTCTTCTTCGGAGAGGGTAGACCACTCATCTGACTCAGTGGTCCACAAGAAAGGGGGCTGCTTATTGGTGCAAGCACTCAAGGTTGTCAGTAACAGCAAAAATATTGTCAATTGGGGAAGGTTTGAAAGGTAGGTCATCACTATTCCTTTATCGGTTAAACAACTCATTTCCAGAGAATCCGTGTATTCGCCGAACATATATTGGACTATAGGTACAGAGGGAGGGCCAAGAATATATAAACTCGCTCTTTCCCTGCGCTTTGGCCTTGTTGAGCGCCAAATCTTCCGTACATTGATTTGAGATTTTATATCAAATACTCGTTTATTTTTACCCTTTGCTTACACTTTGAGATAATTTTACTCGCTGCGTGTGCCGCGTTTTCCACGAAAGACAATAAATCTATCGACTCACGGACAATTTTTACAATAAAATTATCTCTCCCCATTAATTTTATGTTATAACATAACAAAAACCACACGGAGTTATAGCAATGCGATCTATTTATTTATCTTGTTTTTTGGCTCTTTCTGCCTCTTTCCCTATTGTTAACGCTTGGGCAGCGGATAAGCATGTACATGGCGAAGCAGAATTATTCATTGTGGTGGATGGCCAGCAGGTGATGATGGAGCTAGCCTCCCCCGCCAACAATATTCTGGGATTTGAAAATGAGCCACACAGTGCTGAACAAGAAAAGCGTTTACAGGAAAGCTTGGGCATATTGGCTAATTACACGCACTTGGTTAAATTTAACCGGGGCGGATGTGAGCAACAATCATCTCAAGTGGAGTCGCCGTTTAAACACCATGATGACCATAAACACGCTCACACACACGAGCAGGATGGCGATGGTCATGCATCCTTTCAAGCTGCTTACATCCTAAGCTGTAAACAAATAGAGAATATTACGAAGATGGATATTCAGGCTTTTGAACAGTTTAAGGGCTTTGAAAAGATAACCGTTAACTGGGTTAATAATGGCAAACAAGGCTCACAGCTGGCTACGCCAACCAATAAAACCATCAAATTGCTCTAATCAAAATTTTACTTGTTGTATGCTTCGTAGGGTTTAACCCCATCGGCCTGTAAACTGTAAGCGGATGTTGCCAGATCATTTTCAACGATCTCCGTAAGCAGACGGCCTTCTATCCAAAAAGGGTTATACAACGCATCTAGCACGAGGCCTTTGTCGTACTTCACATAAATAATTTGATTAGGAGGCGGTGGCGGTGTGTGAATACAAGCACCAAAGTAAGGAACTAGGAAGAACTCGGTAATTACCTGGTCATCGTTATATTCTACTGGAACAATAAAACCTGGAATGCGTATACTTTGGTTAACAAGTTCAAGGTTAATTTTTGTCGATTTGAGCGCTGCATAATAGGCCTGCTCTTCAGGCGTAGGCACTGTTTTACTGGCGGCAATAGCATCTTCTATAGAGCTGGCTAAAGGGTCTGCCAAGGTGTCCTTTGCAGATCCATCGGGTATCGCCATGATTGATTTAGGCGGGTTTAATAAAATATCTAAATCAGCTTTGGGAATTAACGACACCCACTCGATTTCTTTATAAGCCTTACCATAAGCAGGCATAAGCTGTAACGAAAAACAGAGTAGTATTAAGGGCCGCATCCAAAAGCGGTAGAAAAAAACAGTTAATGACATCATTTATCACTCATTAAGCATGCAAACAATCAACGAGACTAACACAAATACGCAAGTAAACAATAAAGCGATTGATATAAGCCAGTTAAGGTTTAATTGGGGTGAAAAAAATATACTCAACATCGATACCTGGCAACTGAACCAAGGGGAACGCTGTTTTATTTACGGGCGTTCCGGCACAGGTAAGTCAACGTTGCTGAATATTATCGCCGGAATGTTACAAGCTCAGCAAGGCAATATCTTGGTTTTTGGGCATGACTTAAACAAATTATCAACTCGTCAGCGAGATCGCTTCCGCGCAAAAAATATGGGGGTTATTTTTCAACAATTTAACCTGCTTCCCTATTTATCCGTAGTCGATAATATTCATCTCAGTCAGCACTTTGCAAAATATCATATAGATGCGGCATATTTTAAGCAGTTATTAGATGCATTGGAATTATCTAACGCCTTACTCAAACAAAAGGCATACCAATTAAGTGTAGGCCAACAACAACGCGTTGCCGTTGCCAGAGCACTGATCCATCGCCCACCACTCATTATTGCTGATGAGCCAACATCGGCATTAGATGAAGAAACCCGCGATGGTTTTATGTCATTGTTGTTGTCTTTGTGCAAACAGAATAACAGCACCTTGCTGTTTGTTAGTCATGACAAAACACTGGCTCATCACTTCGACCAACAAGTCGACTTGAAAATCCTGAATCATAAGGAGGCGAATCATGCTATTTAAGATTGCTTTCGCCAGCCTTTGTCATCGTAAATTTGTCATTGCTCTTACTGTTTTATCTATCGCTGTTAGCGTTGCTATTGTGCTTGCAGTGGAGCATATTCGCACACAAGCCAAGCACAGCTTTACCAGTACTTTATCAGGCACCGATTTAGTCGTTGGCGCTCGAGGAGGGCAAATTAACTTACTGTTGTATTCTGTCTTTCGAATAGGGTCCGCAACCAATAATATCAGTTGGGAAAGCTATCAAACCATTGCTCAACAAAAAAATATAAAGTGGACAATTCCTTTTTCTCTTGGTGACTCTCACAAAGGTTATCGAGTATTAGGAACCAATAGAGATTATTTTAATTATTATCGCTATGGGCAAAAACGTACACTCACCTTTGCAGAAGGCGCTGCTTTTAATGGAGTTTACGAAATTGTATTAGGAGCCGAGGTTGCTCGCACATTAAATTACAATATAGGCGATAAAATTATCTTGTCTCACGGTATTGGTAGTGTCAGTTTTGCTCATCATGAAAATCAACCTTTTACCGTTGCGGGCATTCTAAAACCAACAGGTACACCTGTTGATCAAACACTGCATACGAGTTTAGAAGGCATTGAAGCAATCCATCTAGGTTGGAAAAATGGAGCGCCTCTACCAGGATTAAATATTACCGCCGATGCAGCTCTAGGGAAAAATTTAGCGCCCAAAAATATTACTGCGTTCTTAGTTGGCCTGAATAACAAAATGCTCACTTTTAGAGTACAAAGACAAATTAATGAATTTCAGGAAGAAGCCTTAATGGCTATTCTACCCGGCGTTGCGCTGAGCGAACTGTGGCAAATGATGAATATCGTAGAAAAATTGTTGACTCTAATTGCAGCATTAGTGGTACTTGCTGCGCTACTGGGAATGACAACGATGACCCTATCCACACTCAAACAACGCCAGAAAGAAATTATGTTATTGCGTAGTACCGGCGCCCCCACCTTTTTTATTATCGGACTGATACAGTTGGAGGCCATTATGGTTGCACTAGCGGGAATCATGCTTGGCATTAGTATTCTATGGATAGGACTTCTCCTTTCCTATACCTGGATCAATGATACCCTTGGCCTCTATCTCAGCACTAATCCACTAACACCCAACACGCTAGTGTATTGCACTTCAATTTTAGTGATTACGCTTATTTTAGGGTTGCTTCCCAGTACGATGGCATACCGCCAAGCACATATTATTATCAAGTAACTTTACTATTAACTCCTAGATTCCCGCCTCCGCGGGAATAACACCGGGTGCGATAAACAAGCCTCTGTTACCTCGGTGTATTCTTTTAAAGTGACTTGTTAGTAACCATATTGACTAACTCACTGTATGTCGGTTCGCCTTTCTTAGCGTAACGTAAACCTTGTTTAGCAAAGTAATTAGATTGCTTTGTATTTTTTTCAGCTTTATAGGCTTTAGCCAACACTAGATATAAACGTGCCTCTTTACGATTAACTCGCAAACCTTTTTCGGCAAGATTAATCGCTTGTTCATAATTTTTGTTACTGTATTCTTGTCGCGACTGAATAACCAACTTTTCGACTAAAGGAATAACTTTAACCGGCCCGTCAGGCGTCACTGGCTGTACCCGAGCCTGTTGAATACTTTCCTCTTTCTTTTCTTCTGATACGGTTGGCGTTACCGGTGAGATTGTGGATGAATCTCTAATGACAACAGGACCACTGGTAGAAGAACATGCGGTAACAATTAAAAATAGCAGCGCAATAAAACAATTAAGAACGCGTTTTTTACATAGTGACATAATGGACGTGAACACAATATTTTTCTCGATTAGGGTTAAATTAATAACAAGATGACGATGTACTCTTTCTAAAGGTCCCAGTAGCGAGGCTTAAGTATAGTTAGCATCTCAACGAAACCATTTATTAAACCAACTCTTAATACTGGCTTTTGCCAAATTACAATCAGCAATTTCTTCTGGTTGAGAACCTTGAATAAATGGAACCAACTGGGCATTATCACAACCTTCTGCACTGCGTAAACCGGTTTGATTATCCATCCAATAATATTCAATTGTTTCTGGTGCTGTTTGCGCAATGCTACGCGTTGACATTCCTGAGAAAATATCACGCCATATGGTTAATGCGCCACTACTACCCGTTAAGCGTGTGGGCTGATTATCATCTTTTCCTATCCAAACTACACCAAGATGATCACCGCTATAACCAGCAAACCAGCTATCTCTCTGCTCGTTAGTTGTCCCTGTTTTACCTGCAACCGATAGATCCGTTGGCAAACTTGCATAAGCACTACGTCCTGTACCCGTGCGCATGACCGCCTGAAGTGCATAATGCATTAAATGACTATGCTCCGGTGAAAAACGTGGTTCGCTAATTAACTTGTAACGTTGCAAGGGTTGGTTGTTTGCGTCTAATACTGAACGTATAGATCGCAGCGGTGTATACACACCTTCCGCTGCTAGCGTGTGATACAAATGACTCACGTCAAAAGGGCTTAGGGTTAAGGCACCCAATAATACTGAAGGTAAAGGTTCTACCGTTTTTTGCAAACCCGCTTGCTGCAAAGTACGGATAACATTCGATACACCTAACTCCATTCCTAAGCGCGCAGTAGATTGATTGTAAGACAAGGCCAGCGCTTGATACAGAGGTAAGGTGCCATGAGATTCATTTGAATAGTTTTTTGGCTGCCACTCCTGACCGTTAGGCAGCGTTACCGAAAAGTCACTGTCATCAATCATGCTCATTAGTTGATATTTATCGTCCTGCATCAAGGCTGTTAGATAAACAAAAGGTTTAACCAATGAACCTATTTGACGCTCTGCATCCAATACGCGATTAAAGCCACTGTAGCGAGGATTGCGATCACCAACCACAGCAAGAATTTCTCCACTACCCACTGACGTAATCATCGCCGCAGCTTGTAAATCTTTGCTAACAGCATTATTTAAACGCTGCATTTGTCGCTTGACTGATGTCTCCGTTTGCAACTGAACTCGAGGTGACATGGTGGTGAAAATTCGTAAGCCCTCACTTTGTAAATCTTCAGCTTTGTAGTCTTGTTGTAATTGCCGTTTTACCAGGTCAAGAAAAGCGGGGTAATCACCGAATTGCTTTTGCGAGGCACTAGTAACATCCAAAGGCTTTTTAAGAGAAATTGTTAGCGTTGCCTGATCAATCAGTCCACTCTCTGCCATCATATTAAGTACGAGGTTACGACGCTTAAGTGTACGCTCTGGTGATCGCCAAGGATTATAATAAGACGCTCCTTTAACCACACCAACCAATAAAGCTATCTGATGAGGTTTAAGGGACTTCAAGGACTGATTAAAATAATGTTGCGAAGCCAAGCCAAAGCCATGGATGGCACGAGGGCCACTTTGCCCCAGATACACTTCATTAAGATAGGCTTCCAGTATCTCCGCTTTGCTGTAATGGACTTCCAACAAAATCGACATCACCGCTTCTTGTACTTTACGCCACAAGTTCCTGTCATGGCTCAAATAAAAGTTTTTAACCAATTGCTGAGTCAAGGTACTACCACCCTGAACCAAACCTCCGGCCTTCACATTGGCAAAAATAGCCCGTGCTATTCCTTTAAAAGATAAACCAAAATGACGAGCAAAATCTTTGTCTTCAACGGCGATTAAGGTCTCGCCTAATAAAGGAGGGATATCAGCTAAGCGCACCAGCACCCTATCCTCTCCGTGGTTAGGGTAAATACTACCGATTTCCTGCGGCTCCATACGTAAAAGCAAATTATCCGCCCCACTCAATCCAGCCACCACTCGGCCATTTAACTGCACTTGGTAAACACCACTATTTTCGGCCTTATCCCAAAAAACAAACCCCCTGGTTTTTAAGCGATAACTCAAGCCTTGCTTCGAGACCTGACCCGCTTGTTGAACATTTTTAACAAATTGATAACCCAAGGCTTTTAATTCAGCCTCAAACTCTTCTGGACGTAAACTTAAGCCTTCATATATTTCTAAGGGTTGTGCGTACACGCGCGCAGGAATAGCCCATTTCTTCCCATCAAATTTAGCGCGGACAGCGACATCTAAATAAGCCACCCAAATAGCGACAGCACTGATGCAAACAACCAAGAATACAAGGAAGCTTAAGCGTGTAAAAAAAGCGGACTTCTTAGCCGTACGAGAAGAACGGCGCGGTTTTTTAGCCATACCAACAATAATCTAACACTAGAGAGTAAAAGGGCGACATTATAACCCGAGACCTTTACTTTTCTGTGAGGTATTAGCTAAAGTGGCCGCTCATTTTACTAAAGAGACATAAACGCCATGAGTCACTATCACATTTACGGTATTGGAGCCGCACTAGTCGATACAGAAATTGAAGTCTCTGATCAAGATTTAGCCAAAAACAATATTACTAAAGGCGTAATGACACTAGTAGACGAAGTGCGTCAGAACCAATTGATGGAAACACTATCCGATCACCTTATCGCCTCCAAACGCGCCAGTGGTGGTTCTGCCGCCAACACCATCATCGCGGCCAGTTATTTTGGCGCAAGAAACTTTTACTCCTGCAAAGTCGCCAACGATGAAAATGGTGAATTCTATATAAATGACATGCGTGCCGCTGGAGTCACATTGGCGCCTAATGGGGGCAATCCATCAGGTATTACCGGTAAATGCCTGGTGATGATCACCCCCGATGCGGAGCGAACAATGAATACCTTCCTCGGTATTAGCGAAACCGTCTCACCAAATGAACTGCATACTGCCGCAATTGAGCAATCTAAATATGTATATATTGAGGGTTATTTGGTCACCTCGGAAACGGGACGCGCAGCTGCCATTCAGCTGCGCCAGCACGCTCAAGCCAATAATGTAAAAGTTGCGCTTAGCCTTTCTGATCCCGCGATGGTGCAATTCTTTCGTGATGGTTTACTGGAAATGATTGGTGAGAAAGTAGATTTACTGTTTTGCAATCGGGATGAGGCGCTAGGTTTTACAAAAACGGACAGTATTGACGATGCGATAGAGCAGCTAAAAACGATGAGTCAGGAGTTTGTCATTACTCTTGGTAACAAAGGAGCCTTAATCTTTGATGGAGAACATCTTATTGAGATTGAACCTACCCCTGTAAAAGCAATCGACACCAATGGCGCGGGAGATATGTTTGCAGGCGCCTATCTATATGGTATTACACATAACTATAGTCGAAAACAAGCGGGTAAATTAGCCAGTATGGCAGCTGCAAGAGTGGTCAGTCAGTATGGGCCTAGGTTAGAGCCAGTACAACACAAAGACATTCTCGATAGTTTATTGGGATAGTCCTTTACGAGTTAAAATTCACTTGCTAATAATCACTTATATTGACGACTTTACTCGCTAATTGTCTCGTTTGTTCTAGTGTATTTTCCTGTATAACGTTCTGCAATTTAACTAAAGACAGGGCATCAACAGAGAATAAACTCTTGTAATAGTCGAAGCCTAACATTTTAATATTGTCGAGTGGTAACTCTGAATGTAAACCTTCAATCATGATTTGCTTGCCAAGACTGTGAGCAAAATCTACCAATGCCTTGGTCATTAAGGTATCGTAATTATCATTTTGGATTTCATTAATAAACTCCGGCCCAAGTTTTAACACAGAGACGGGAAGTTTTTTAATATAAGATAGTGACTGCTCGGCACCCGCAAAATTATTCACCCCAAAACTTATACCATAAGATTGTAGTTGCTTCATACAGTGCTCAACCACATTATCGTGATCCGATGGTGAAACTTTGGTTAAATCAAAGGCTAATTTTTTTCCGCTAATCTTGTAGGTATTTAGATATTTTTCAATAATTTGAGGAAAGCCTTTTGACGACAGGGCTTTAAATTCAATATTAAAAATAAGTTTGGTTACAGTATTCACTTTAAGCTTTTGGAAATACTCAAAGCTTGTTGCCAATAGCCATTCGGTAAATCGTGCTGCAATATCGTTTTTGAGACCGCTCCATAAAAACTCTTCGTATTCTAACAAACCCTTGACTGGATGAGACCAATATGGATTAACTTCAATACCAATAATGGCATCAGACGTGCAATCAATACGCGGATTAAAATACAAACCAACTTCATTATTAGCTAATGCTTCGATAAACTCTGCTTGCAATTCACTATAAGTGTCATCTGCATGATCTACGTTACTGGCATAAAATTGATAACTACTCACTTTACTTCTTTGTGCTTGCGCTAAAGCTAATTCAGCATTTCGCTGTAGCTGATCTGGATTCTTTCCTTTGCTCGGAAAAGTCGCCACACCGATACTAAAATAATTAATCAAGGAAACGCCATTAAGATTCACTCTATCATCAAGAGCATCGAGAATTTTTTGCGCTACAATTTGCACGCGATCAACACGCTCAACACTATTTAAAATAATGGCAAATTCATCACTACCTATTCGAGAAACATTCCCTTGTTTACCCACTACCTTGCTTAACTGCGTGGCAAAATATTTTAACAATTGATCACCAGCATCGAGACCATAGATATGGTTAATTTCTTTAAAATTATTAATATCAACAAGTAATAAGGCAAACTGAGTACTGTCTCGCTCTGCAATTTTGATAACATTCTGTAAGCGCTGTTTAAACAAAACTCTATTAGGCAAGCTCGTTAAGTAATCGTGGTGGGTAAGATAATTAATGTAACCAAAATCTGTTTTTCTTTCGACTGCGTAGCGTAAGGTTTTTTCAAGGCTAGGAGTGTTCGTTGCATTCAATACGAGGTAATCAACGGCTCCGGCTTTAATTACTGTTCTATCAACATTGCGCTCATAACGTTTTGTAAAAACAACTACGGGAATTTGAGGCTTTCTTGATTTGACCCAGCGCAACACTTTTTCAGCGACCGCTGTTGAACCCCAATAGTAATTTAATAAAACAAGGTCGCAAGCATCGCGAGATATACCTGTGATCGCATGGTCAACACTATGGCACCGAAGCAATTTATAAGGTTTGCCAACCATTTTTGATAATAATGAAGCAACATACAAAGAAGCATTTTGGTCTTCATTAACGATTAGTACTCGACAAATTTTTTGCATTTTATTATTGATAATATGTCTCCGAATACAACAAACACCAACAGGTATTATGGTGTTAAACTACGCGGCGAACTGCGCAATATCTTTATATAAGAACCTTGCTAAAGAGAAATAACAAGGTGTTCAAAAATTATTCTTGTAGATCAATATTAATACTGTTTCATCCAAGAGTCTATACCGATAACTCCCAACAATTGCGTTATAATGTGACACTTCTCACACAATAAGATATTTTTATGTCAAATAAAGTAGGTTTCATCAGTCTAGGCTGCCCAAAAGCGTTGGTTGATTCAGAGCGCATCCTTACCGAGCTTCGCAAAGACGGTTACGATGTCGTCCCCAGTTATGAAGAAGCCGATGTTGTCGTCGTCAATACTTGTGGCTTTATCGACTCTGCAAAACAAGAATCATTGGATACCATTGGGGAAGCGTTAAGTGAAAATGGCAAAGTGATTGTCACCGGTTGTATGGGAGCCAACGCTGAAGACATTACCAATGTTCATCCCAATGTGCTCGCCGTTTCGGGACCGCATGCCTACGAGCAAGTTGTTAACGCGGTGCATGAACATGTGCCCCCACAACGCGACCACAACCCCTTTATCGACCTAGTACCCGAACAAGGGGTTAAACTCACCCCCCGACATTACGCCTATCTGAAAATTTCAGAGGGTTGCAACCACCGTTGCACTTTTTGCATTATTCCTTCAATGAGGGGGGACTTAGTCAGTCGCCCTGTTAACGATGTACTCGCCGAAGCAGAGGGTCTCGTTAGAGCCGGCGTAAAAGAGCTATTGGTTATTTCACAAGATACCAGTGCTTATGGCGTAGACCGAAAATACAAAATGGAATTTCACAACGGCCGTCCAACAAAAACAAAAATGTTAGATCTTTGTGAAGCGCTAGGAGAAATGGGCGTTTGGGTTCGCCTTCACTATGTGTATCCCTATCCTCATGTGGATGATGTTATTCCTCTGATGGCTCAAGGAAAAATACTGCCCTACCTAGATATTCCTTTCCAACATGGCAGCCCTAAAATTTTAAAAGCCATGAAACGGCCCGGTGCTATAGATGATACCTTAGCCCGCATTCAAAAATGGCGAGAGATATGCCCTGAACTAACTATTCGTAGTACCTTTATCGTAGGTTTCCCCGGAGAAACTGAAGAAGACTTTCAACAATTATTAGATTTTATTGAAGCAGCACAACTCGATCGAGTAGGCGCCTTTACCTATTCGCCTGTCGAAGGCGCAGCCGCTAACAAACTGGGTAACCCTGTTCCTGAGGCAATTAAGCAACAACGCTTGGAACGTTTTATGGAAACCCAAGCGCGCATTAGTACCAAAAGACTTCAGCAAAAAATTGGGCAAACTATCGAAGTATTGATAGATGAAGTTGACAAAGAAGGGGCCATTGGTCGCAGCCAAGCGGATGCACCAGAAATTGATGGAATGGTTTATTTAAACGGCGAGCAAGCTCACCAGCCCGGCGATATAGTCTTAGCCAAAGTGACTCATGCTGACGAACATGATCTATGGGCGGAAAGCGTTTAATGAAACTTACTACTAATCACCAAGAAATACGCCGTCATTTGCGATCAACAACGGCTCCGATCACTCTGGATTCCCGCCTTGCCCTTACACGGATGTAGGGTACTTCGAGCAACGCAGGAGCAGTTGTAGATCGCGGGTATGACGACAAAAAACTAAAGCCGCTTCTGTGTAGGTAATAGAACATCAGCAAAAATTAAACCCGCAACCAACGACATAAAAATCAAAAAACTTTGTGCACCGATGTCCACTGCATTTAACATCGCTTTGCCCGATACCGCTTGATTTAAACCAATATACACTTTACTACCTGGCACCAAAGTCACCAAACCAAGAAGCATTACAATACTGGAGGGCAAGTTCATCACACGGGAAAAAATATTGCTGTATAAACCCAAGGCAAACGCACCTACAAATGCCCCCAAAGACGTCCCTAAATAAATTCCACCCCATAAACTGGCACCAAAGGCAATATAGCCAGAAAGAATTCCCCAGAACGCATCCTTTCTTCTTGTTTTAAATAATACAACCAAGCTTAGAGAAAGTAGTGTCACCGCCGGCCATAGAGTCCATGCAGGTACGGTGGGAGCAGCTTGAAACATGACTTCCCCGAACAATAAAGTCGCCATTGCCAAACCGAGGAAAGCTCCAAAATATAATTTAAATAGCGACATCATGGCATCAACCACTCGAGCCGTTCCCGAGACTAAATTTCTTGTCGCCAATTCAGATAATCCCATGGTTAATGCGAGACCAGGGATGTAAACGATAATGCTCGACAATATCACCAAGGGCACATCGATACTGTTATCGTACAATGACAATGCAGAAGCCAACAACGCCGCCACGAGCGCTACAAAAGGCTCTAACATATTAGCAACACGTGTCGACTTTTCAGCCCAAAAAGCAATAGCAAAAACCACAAAACCAATCAGTGCTGACCATATCACTGTACTCCAGTTGGTATGCATTAACATTGCAAATGCACCACTGGCAGCCCCATAGGATAAAAACATCAATGGCCGACTATAAGGCTTAGGTTTATTAGCAATATCATCCAAGCGCTCAATCGCTTCACTTAAACTTCGCTGTTGAGAAGCCAGCTCATCTACTAAGGCATCTATTCGCGCAAGCGAACCTAAATCAAGCTCTCCTGGTTTAACACGAATAATATGATTGTACTCTTGGTTCTCATCCCCTTCTGATAACACAAAGGTCAGGGATGTCGGCGTAATCATAAAGTTTGCTTGCACGCCAAGACGATGAGACACCTCTTGTAAGTGCGCCTCTAATCGATAAGCAGGCGTACCGTACTTATGTAAGGCTTTACCTAAACGAATAATAAAACGACGCTTTTGAATAAATTCGTCACTGAAGCTCATGTGTGATTTAGCTCATATTTTTTATTAAAAGAATAGACCTTAATCTAATGACCAAATAACTCCAATCCATCGATACAGTTTTAGGATTTTAGTATACAAAAAAGCCGAGCTTAGCTCGGCTTTAAGATAACAACGATTCAGAGCTTATTGATTGCCGTTTGGCTCTTCACTGCTAGTTTCTTCCACGACATCTGCTTCCACCACTTCGGCTTCCATCACTTCGGTTTCTTCAGCAGCAGGTGCCTCTTCGGCCACTTCTGGCTTTGGATTCGCTTCTTTAATGGAAAGCTTGATACGACCACGCTGGTCTACATCAAGGCATTTCACTTTAACGATTTGCCCTTCTTCAAGGTAATCGGTCACCGAATTGACTCGCTCTTCGGCAATTTGCGATATGTGTACAAGGCCGTCTTTTCCTGGTAAGAAGTTAACAAATGCGCCAAAGTCAACGATACGCACCACTTTACCTTCGTAAATTTCACCAATTTCCGCTTCCGCAGTAATTTCGCCAATTTTATTCAGGGCCGCCTGTAAAGCCTCACCATCGTCAGCATAAACCTTGACGGTGCCATTGTCATCAATATCAATGGATGCACCGGTTTCTTCGGTAATTGAGCGAATTGTCGCACCACCTTTACCAATAATGTCACGAATTTTATCTGGATCGACTTTAATAGTTTCAAAGCGAGGTGCATTGTTAGAAACTTCTGTGCGAGATTTGTCGATAACCTTGTTCATTTCCGCAAGGATATGTAAACGCGCTTGCAGAGCTTGCTCTAACGCAATTTCCATAATTTCTTCAGTGATGCCTTCGATTTTAATATCCATTTGCAAAGCATTGATTCCACGAGCAGTACCCGCCACTTTAAAATCCATATCACCAAGGTGATCTTCATCGCCCAGGATGTCGGTCAGTACCGCAAAGCCTTCGTCTTCTTTGACCAAGCCCATGGCAATACCTGCAACCGGTGCCTTTAACGGTACACCGGCATCCATCATTGCCAAACTGGAACCACAGACAGAAGCCATTGAGCTGGAACCATTAGACTCTGTGATTTCACTGACCACGCGGATGGTGTACGGAAACTCTTCTTCGGTTGGCAATACCGCGGCAATACCACGACGAGCCAAACGACCGTGACCGATTTCGCGACGGCCCGTTGCCCCCATACGACCACACTCTCCAACTGAGTAAGGAGGGAAATTGTAGTGCAACATAAAGTTGTCTTTGTGTTCACCTTCCAGTGCATCAATAATTTGTGCGTCACGAGCATTACCCAAGGTCGCAACAACAACCGCTTGCGTTTCACCACGAGTAAATAGTGCTGAACCATGAGCTTTTTCTAGAATACCCACTTCGACATCGATAGAACGCACGGTGGTATTATCTCGGCCGTCAATGCGTGGCTTACCAGCAACGACATTGGCTCGTACCGTACGCTTTTCAATTTTTCCAAAAGTCGATTTAATCGCATCTTCCGTCGCACCGGCTTCTTCGTCTAGAAGTTTTTCTACAGCTTCAATGCGCAATTCACCTAGTTTGTTGTAACGCTCCATTTTATCGGTGATACGGTAGGCCTCTTCAATGGCTGCACCATAGTTCTCAGTAACAACGGCGGTAAGAGTGCTATCCTCTTCAACAGGTGCCCACTCCCAACGTGGCTTAGCGGCATCTTTAGCAAGATCGGCAACGGCTTGTACAACGGCTTGCATTTCTTGGTGTGCGTATAAAACCGCACCCAGCATGATGTCTTCTGGTAATTCATTGGCTTCGGACTCAACCATCAACACGGCGTCTTGAGTACCCGCTACCACCATATCCAGTTCAGAGGTAAGCAGCGCTGAGTAACTTGGGTTGAGAATGTAACCGGTTTCTTGGGTATAACCGACGCGAGCAGCGCCAACTGGACCGCTAAAAGGAATACCAGAAATACTCAACGCAGCAGAGGTACCAATTATTGCGGCAATATCGGGGTCCACATCTTTTTCTGCAGACATGACCGTACAAACAACTTGGACTTCATTCATGAAGCCTTTTGGAAATAATGGACGTATGGGACGGTCGATTAGGCGTGAGGTTAGTGTTTCTTTTTCACTGGGGCGTCCTTCGCGTTTGAAGAAGCCACCAGGAATTTTACCTGCTGCGTACGCTTTTTCGACATAATGTACAGAAAGCGGGAAAAAATCTTGACCTGGTTTGTTTTCTTTTGCGCCCACCACGGTGGTTAGCACTTGGGTTTTACCAATAGTAACGAGGACAGCGCCTGTCGCTTGACGAGCAATTCGGCCTGTTTCTAGGGTGACGGTATCATCACCAAATTTGAATTGTTTAATAATCGGATTCACGTTTTATCCTTCTCTTTTTAACTTAGTTTTAACTTAATAATTTATTTAATTAATTGTTTTGCCATGCTGAGCATTTAATGAAAAGCCTCAGCAAAAAAGACGCTTCACTAAATGTTCAGATGACGGATACATATGTTACTTACAACAACGTTCTTTTTTATATCGATGTAGTAACCATTTATTAGGCCAGACTAAAAACTGCTGGGCTATTAACCTAGCAATTAAATAACTTGTCCTAAGATATTTAATTGTCACCCCTTAAAAACGGGCAAAGTTATGCGAAACTTCTTGCTTTTAAGGGGATCGCGCTGATCTATTGATCAGCGGCGGCACATCCCTATGCCGCTATTAACCCAACATAAATACCTGCTGGGTTAATAAACGAAAAGAGCCCGCAGAAGCGGGCATCTTTAAAGGAATTAACGACGCAAACCTAGTTTCTTGATAAGTTCGGCATAGCGGGTTAAATCTTTTTTCTTTAGATAATCCAGTAACTTACGACGCTGGTTTACCATACGAATCAATCCTCGACGAGAGTGATGATCCTGTTTGTGGTCAGCAAAGTGACCTTGCAATTTATTAATGTTCGCTGTCAATAACGCAACTTGAACTTCAGGAGAACCGGTATCACCTTCACCTTGCTGGTTATCTTTAACAATTGCTGCTTTTTCTTGTGCACTCAGTGCCATGGTTATTTCCTCTTTAGTTAATATGCAAAATTAAAGGCCCACCCATGCATATTTATAGGTGGGTCGCTATAAAGCCGCGAGCTACTAGCCGCTAGCTTCAAGTTAAAACATTCAAAAGCAATTCCATGTCTTTCTTGCTGCTAGCGGCTAGTAGCTTGCGGCTATATTCTATTCACTATTCTCTTTGGCGTTATATTACCTTCACACAAGGTTCCAACGCCCAAAAACTGATCATCCTCATCGCAGACGCGCACCATATCACCTTCTTTCGCGTAACGATAGGCTTCTGTGCTCATTACCGCTTGCCCTTGACAAAAGTAGAGTCCCATATCATGAGTGATTTCTACCTGCGGAAATGAGGAAATGGTTGCATCAACTGGCAGAAGATAATGATCCAGGCCTTCTGGTTCACCCTCCCCTCTCTCTTTTGTTAACACATCCAAGGATACCGCTTTACTATCCTCAAAAGGACCCGCCGCTTTGCGGTGTAGACGGATAACGTGGGCACCTACCCCCAAACGCTGTCCCAGATCTTCTGCCAAGGTGCGAATGTAAGTACCTTTACTACAATGCACAATCACGTCAACTTCAGGGTAGTCGCCACCACATTCTTCAGCGCTTCGGAAGCCAAGAATACGGTAATCGTAAATAGTAATTTCGCGTTCTTTTCTGGCATCGGCTGGCAAATCAACACCTTCTCGAGCCCACTGGTAGAGTGGCTTTCCCTGGTACTTTAACGCTGAATATATCGAGGGAATTTGGGTAATATCTCCTCGGAATTCAGGTAACAAATTTTCCACCATCGCTTGAGTAACGTGTTTTGCTGAACAGCTCTCAACAATGCCACCATCACAATCACTGGTTTCTGTTCTTACACCCAGGCGATATGTACTTTCATAGCATTTATCCGCATCCAATAAATACTGCGAGAACTTAGTAGATTCGCCAAAGCATATGGGTAACACGCCGGTTGCCAAGGGGTCTAAACTGCCTGTGTGGCCCGCACGTTTGGCAAAAAACAGACGCTTTGCCTGTTGTAAAGCCATATTAGAGGTCATACCTGCTTGTTTATTTAGCAGTAGTACACCATCAATGGCTCGCCCCCATTTAGGTCGCCTTCCCATCGATATTTAATTGACCTCGCCAGAAACATCGCTTTGAGGATCGTCATTCTCATGTCGAGCCTCGTCTTCTGCCCGCGCTCGATCGATTAAACTGGATAAAGCTTGTCCGCGAATAGGCGTTTTATCATAAAAAAATTGTAGCTTTGGCGTTGTTCGCAAACTCATTTCCTTAGACAACAAGCTACGTAAATAACCGGCCGCCTTATTGAGTGCCGCAGTGCCTTCTGCACAACTGCTGTCATCGTCGTGCCCAATAAAGGTGACATAGATTTTCGCAATCGCCAAATCGCGGGTGACGGTCACATCATTGATATTGACCATACCCACGCGAGGATCACTGATTTCTTGTTGTATCAATGTTGCGAGCAAACGCTTAACCGCATCGGCGACTCTATCAGCTCGTGAGAAATCTCTAGGCATATTACTTCCACATGACGCGAACGCAATTATGCAAGTTCGCGTTTAACCTCAGTCACTTCATAAACTTCGATTTGGTCGCCCACTTTAACGTCATAATCTTTTACGCCGATACCACACTCCATACCGTTGCGAACGTCATTCACATCATCTTTAAAGCGGCGGAGAGACTCCAGTTCGCCTTCATAAATAACGACATTGTCTCTCAATACACGGATAGGCTTACTGCGATATACCGTACCCTCTGTCACCATACAGCCAGCAACCTGACCAAATTTGGGTGAGCGGAATACTTCACGGACATCAGCGATACCAACAATATTTTCAACACGTTCAGGCTCAAGCATACCTTCAAGGGCTGATTTCACCTCATCTAAGAGCTGATAAATAATGCTGTAGTAGCGGACTTCAACGGATTCAGACTCCGCAATTTTGCGTGCAGTACCATCGGCACGAACGTTAAAACCAAGAACAATCGCACCTGAAGTTAATGCCAGGTTGACATCATTACCCGTAATACCGCCAACACCAGAAGACACTACATTAATTTCAACCTCGTCATTGCCCATATCGGCCAGGGCAGACAAAATCGCTTCTAAGGAGCCACGTACGTCTGTTTTCACAACAACCGGCAATACTTTTCTCTCACCGGCTTGCATATTGGCAAACATATTTTCTAAGCTCGCCGCTTGCTGCCGCTTAAGGCGGTCTTGACGCTCACGTTCAGCACGGTGTTCTGCCACATCACGAGCACGGCGCTCATCGGGCACAACAACAAACTCATCACCGGCATTTGGCGCGGTATCCAAGCCAAGGATTTCGACAGGTGTCGATGGACCCGCTTCTTTCACTTGCTGCCCAAGCTCGTTCATCATCGCTCGAACGCGACCATAGCTTTGGCCTGCCAGTAAAATATCGCCATACTCTAGCGTACCGGATTGCACTAATATGGTGGCGACAACGCCGCGGCCTTTATCGACTCGGGATTCAACTACCATACCTTTTGCCGCCGACTCAGTTACCGCCGTTAATTCTTGTAACTCTGCCTGCAGGGAAACGGCTTCGAGCAATTGATCGATGCCTTCACCAGTATGTGCCGAGACATTCACAAATTGAACATCACCACCCCAATCCTCAGGAATAACATCTTTTGCGGCCAATTCATTTTTAACGCGATCAGGATCGGCAGCTTCTTTGTCACACTTATTCACCGCAACAACGATTGGAACACCCGCAGCGCGCGCATGCTGAACCGCTTCTTCAGTTTGCGGCATCACACCGTCATCAGCAGCCACTACCAAAATCACGACATCAGTACATTGGGCACCCCGAGCTCTCATTGCGGTAAACGCAGCATGGCCGGGTGTATCGAGGAAAGTGATTTCTCCGTGATCTGTTTTTACTCGGTAAGCACCTATATGCTGAGTAATACCACCCGCCTCACCTGAAGCAACCTTAGTATTACGAATATAATCCAATAGCGATGTTTTACCGTGGTCAACGTGACCCATCACGGTAACTACGGGGGCACGAGTAATTTGCTCACCCGTTGTTGTTAGGTCTTCAACTAACTTTTCTTCAACTGCGTTACTGCTAACGAGTACTGGGGTATGTCCTAATTCTTCAACAACCAACTGAGCTTCTTCTTGATCTAATGGTTGGTTAATTGTCGCCATAACGCCTAATTTAATGAGCTCTTTCATCAACAAGTTAGATTTAAGATTCATTTTCGCAGCCAGTTCAGTCACAGTAATTACTTCAGGAATTTCAACCTTATGAATGACTTTTTCTGTTGGCTTTTTAAAACCATGCTTATTGGAACGTGAAAGCCGTGAGCTACGAGGACGCATGACTTCCTCTTCTTCATAGTCGTCACTTAATCGAGTAATTGATACTTTATGGCTTGTCTTTTTAGGACCAATACCTTTGTTACGTATTGTTTTCGCTTTGCGTGTTTCGTCTTCGGCATCTTCAACATGCTTTTCTTTCTTTTTGCCATGTTTGCCACGTTCTTCTTCTTGCTGTGCCTTTAATGTATCCGCTTCTATAGCGGCTTGCTTTTGCTTAGGGTCTAATTTTTCTTCATCCTTTTCAGCTTTAGCCGCAGCAGCACTTGCTTTTTTCGCTTCTTTTTCGGCAATCAGTTCGTCGTGACGAGCTTTTTCTTCCGCTTCTGCTTTGCGGCGTGCTTCTAAAGCCGCTAAACGTTTTTGCTCGATATCATCCACCAACGCACTCTTTTGAGCTACTGGGGCTGGGGCTACTTCCTCTTTGACGACAGGCTTTTCTTCAACTGGCGTTTTCTCGACGACTTCTTCTGCGCTAACATCGCGCTTGACATAGGTGCGTTTTTTACGCACCTCAACATTCACTGTTTTGCGGCCAGAACCACTTCCTACTTTAAGGGTACTGGTCGTTTTACGCTTGAGTGTAATTTTCTTTGGTGATTCACTTTCTTGATCACCATGACTCGCTTTTAAAAAACTCAATAGGATTTTTTTCTCAGCGTCAGACACAAGCTCATCCGCCGCACTGTGCGACAAACCGGCATCTTTCATTTGCCCCAGCAATCGATCAACTGAGGTTCCCACTGATTTAGCGAGATCGTTAACTGTTACATCCGCCATGCTTTATTTCCCCGATGTGTTATTCACCAGCTCCTGTTTCAGCGAACCAAGGTTCACGGGCTTTCATTATCAACGCCGCAGCGCGCTCTTCGGTCATACCATCAATTTCTAGCAGTTCATCTACCGATTGCTCGGCAAGGTCTTCCATGGTTACCACACCTTGTTTGGCTAATACGTTAGCCAAAGCAGTATCCATACCTTCCATCGACAACAAATCTTCTGCTGGCTCAGCACCTTCTAACTCTTCTTCTGAAGCCAATGCTTTAGTTAACAGAGCATCTTTGGCTCGAGAGCGCAGCTCGTTTGCAACGTCCTCATCAAAGCCTTCAATACCCAACATTTCTTCAAGTGGTACGTAAGCAACCTCTTCAAGACTCGTAAAGCCTTCTTCAACTAAAACAATCGCAGTGTCTTCATCGACATCAAGTGCCGACATAAACAACTCTATTTGACCACCGGCCTCTTCCTGCTGCTTTTCTTGCCACTGCTCAATACTCATTACATTGACTTCCCAGCCAGACAAATCCGCCGCTAAGCGTACATTTTGTCCGCCACGACCAATAGCCATAGCCAAGTTATCTTCAGCAACAGCAACATCCATGGAGCCAGTTTCTTCGTCAACAACAATGGACTCAATTTCAGCTGGGGCCATTGCATTAATCACAAATTGCGCGGGATTATCGTCCCAAAGTACGATATCAATGCGCTCATTGCCGAGTTCATTAGAAACCGCTTGTACACGCGCACCACGCATACCTACACAAGCACCAACGGGGTCAATACGTCCGTCGTTGGTTTTCACTGCAATTTTTGCACGAGATCCCGGATCGCGAGCAGCACCTTTTAGCTCGATGACTTCCTCTGATATTTCAGGAACCTCAATACGAAATAGCTCAATTAGCATTTCAGGACAGGCGCGGCTTAAGAAAAGCTGCGGGCCACGCACCTCTGTGCGAATATCCATTAAGATTGCACGAATGCGATCACCTACACGGAAAATCTCTCTACCGACTAATTCTTCTCTGGGTAAAAGACCTTCTGCATTGTTACCTAAATCAACAATAATATTGTCTCGTGTCACTTTTTTAACAGAGCCACTAATTAATTCTTTGAGTCGATCACGATACTCTTCAACAACTTGTTCACGCTCGGCCTCACGTACTTTTTGCACAATGACTTGTTTTGCGGTTTGTGCGGCAATACGCCCAAAGTCGACATTTTCAACTTGTTCGGTATAGACGTCTCCTGGCTTTAAGTCTTTGTCTTTCTCTAAAGCCTCTTCAGTAGTTAATTGAGTACCTAACAAAGCCAAAGTATCATCATCGACGACTTCCCATCGACGAATCGTTTCATAGTTACCCGTTTTTCGATCGATAGTCACCTGTATATCAGAGTCTTCGTCGTAGCGCTTCTTGGTTGCCGTAGCCAAAGCCAATTCAAGTGCTTCAAAAATAACGCCCTTATCAACCCCTTTTTCATTAGAGACTGCTTCTGCGACCAATAATATTTCTTTACTCATAGTTGTGCCTCTTTACAGACATCCTTAACGTTTTTATAGACCATTGAATAAACAGTATGTATCTATTCAAAAGTCATTTATCAAAGTTGGGGATAACATTTGCTTTATCGATCCATTCTATCGGTAACACAAATTCTTCATCTTCAATTTGTACAACAACTTCATCGCCTTCGACAGCTTTAAGCAAACCACGGAGTTTCTTACGATTCTCAAATGTGCGACTTAGTTTTATTGCCACTTGTTCACCAACAAATTGCTGGTAGTGAGAAAGTTTATATAGAGGTCGATCCATTCCTGGAGAAGAAACCTCTAAGGTATAGTGACCCGCTATCGGATCTTCTACATCCATTAAACTACTGACTTGGCGACTAACCTTTTCACAGTCTTCTACGCCAACACCATCTGGCTTTTCAATATATATTCGCAACAAGCTATGTCGACCCTGGGACAACATTTCTATCCCCCAAAGTTCGCAATCCAAAGCCTGAACAATGGGCTCAATCAATTCGATTAACGCTTCTTGTCTCGATGACACGATTGAAACACCTTACGATAAAGACAAAAAATGGGCTCAAGGCCCACCCGAAAAACAGCTTATTCTTGTTTGTAATCCATAAAACAAGCACTACAAACACAAACTACAGATACAAAAAAACCCCTTCAGGGGTCTTTTGCCAATGCATAGATATGTCATTAATACGCGTTAACATATTAAATTGGTAGCGGGGGCTGGATTTGAACCAACGACCTTCGGGTTATGAGCCCGACGAGCTACCAGGCTGCTCCACCCCGCACCGACATCAACAAGACCACCTATTTTTTCCTTGGTTTATCATCGAAGGTTGTTGACTCCCCTTCGATTTCTCGTGTTAAAACATACCTTTCATTATTTAGCAGCACTTTCGAAGCCCTGCTTAACCGAGGTGCGAGATTATAGGGATACCCTTAGTGAAGGTCAACCTCATAAATCCATATTTAACATAAAGAGGTAAAGAAAAACGCTATTTATAAAAAAACCAACAACACGAAGGTGGCATCATAGGAAATGGGGGAGAGGGATATTAAATACTTTGTTTTCTATTCAGTATTACCCAGTCATTGATTAAATATTTTTTCCAACTCATTACGGGCAGCTTTCGGCATGGGTTCATGTTTAAATGGTGAGAGACTAACACCCAACTCACCACTTAACCGTAGCGCTTCAAATTCTGCAGCCTGTTGAACCATTGCCAACAACATATAAAACCCCATGTTTGCCTTTCACTCTCTTGCCTAGCCTACATTTTCCAGAGATTTCCTAACTGATCTCGCCGCAATCTCCGTAATCGCATCCCAATTGCCCCGCTCAATTAACTCACGAGGAACCATCCACGAACCACCGATACACATGACATTGGGAAGGGCCAGATAGCTGGTAAAATTATCCATCGTCAGGCCACCTGTAGGACAAAATCTTGCCGTTGGTAAAGGGGCATACAGTGATTTCAATAAGGCAATACCACCTACTGCCGCCGCCGGAAACAATTTAAATTCAGATAAACCTATTTCCATACCCGCCAATACTTCTGATGGTGTTGCAACCCCGGGCAAAAAAGGCAGGTTAAGTGCTTGCGCCGCCTTCACCAGTGTTGTTGAAAAAGCCGGGCTGATAGCACCATCGGCACCCGCAGCATGAACCAACGCCATATTCTCAGGAGTGACAATGGTACCCGCCAATACAATGGCATCTGGGACATTCTCTTTAACGGCCCTAATAGCGGCAATAGCACCTGGAGTGCGCAGCGTAATTTCAACAACGGATATTCCCCCCGCTATCAGCGCCTGGGTTAAATCAATTGCCTGCTGCTCATTATCCACTGTCACAACCGGAATAATTTTATTCTGTGCCAATAAGTCACTCAACATTTTGGTAAGGTCTCCATTCGATTTTTAAGTAGAGCAAAGAGAGCTAATGCTCTTCATTACTGAACACGCTGGCACCATCAGTAGAGTCCCCTACTACCGCTCTAAAACCCGCAAATAAACGGCGTCCCAATGTATTTTCTGCCCGAGGTGCAACAGCTGGCTGCCTAGCTGCCAATAGGTCATCGGCAACCAAGAGTGTGATATCACCATTATTCGCATCGACCCGAATAACATCACCGGATTGAACATAGGCTAATAAGCCGCCTTTTTTAGCTTCAGGGGTAACATGGATAGCCGCTAACACTTTACCCGATGCACCCGACATTCGGCCATCGGTGACTAGTGCTACCTGGTAGCCTTCGTCTTGTAGCACGCCCAAAAAGGGCGTCAACTTATGCAGTTCAGGCATGCCATTCGCGCTCGGCCCCTGAAAACGCACAACAGCGACGTGGTGACAATGCAATTCGCCTTTCTCAAAGGCCAGTTTAAACGCATCCTGAGAGTCAAACACTTTACAGGGCGCTTCAACAACACGGTGGACCGGTGCCACAGCAGAAATTTTGACTAACCCGGTGCCCAGGTTTCCCTGCATTACACGTAAACCGCCCTCTATCGCAAAAGGGTTCTCACATGTTGATAACACATTGACATCGGTATATTTAACAACTGGCTCACTCCACTGTATTTGCTGCTGTTCATCCAAAAAAGGTTTGCGCGTATAGGCATCAAGCCCTGCGCCCATAATGGTCAGCACATCTTCATTTAACAAACCACCGTGCCGCAGTTCTGACACCACAAAAGCTAAGCCACCAGCATTTTCAAAGTGATTCACGTCCGCGTTACCATTGGGATAGATCCGGGCCAGTAACGGTGTTGCTTTTGAAATAGCATCCATGTCATGCCAATCAATAATAATACCGGCGGCGCGAGCGATAGCGACTAAATGCAGAGTAAGGTTCGTTGAACCACCCGTTGCCACCAATAAAACAATGGCATTGACGATAGACTTTTCAGTAATGATCGCCTTAAGAGGAAGAGGATTCCCATATTGTTGAGTCGCCTTGAGCACACGCAGTGTGGCATCTGCCGTCAAGGCATCACGCAATTTCGTGCCCGGCTGTATAAATGACGTCCCGGCCAACTGCACACCCAGGGCCTCCATCAAGGCTTGATTGGTATTGGCGGTACCATAAAAAGTACAGGTCCCAGGGCTGTGATAAGACGCCATCTCGGTAGCTAACAATGCACCTTTACTAACTTTGCCTTGAGCGTATTTTTGTCTGACTGACGCCTTTTCTTTATTGGAGACACCAGAAGGCATGGGTCCTGCCGGAACAAATATAAACGGTAAATGACCAAATTGCAGTGCACCTATCATTAATCCGGGTACAATTTTATCGCAAACACCTAAACACATAGCGGCATCAAAGGTGTTATGACTGAGCGCAACAGCAGTCGCCATCGCCACCACTTCCCGGCTAAATAAACTCAAGTCCATACCCGGCTGGCCCTGTGTAATGCCATCGCACATGGCGGGCACACCACCGGCAACTTGCGCAGTTGCACCGTGCCGAAAAGCAACTGCCTTAATCAGGGCGGGATAATCTGCCAGTGGCTGGTGCGCCGATAACATATCGTTATAGGCGGTAATAATGCCAATATTAGGACACCGTTCATCTTGTAACCGAGCTTTTTCCTCAGCAGAATTAGCTGCACACCCATGGGCCACATTACCGCATGATAATGTTCGTCTCGGGGGGTACTGTCGTTCCATATCGTCCAGCATATCCAGATATGCTTTACGGGTATGGCGACTTTTTCCAATAATGGATGTGGTTATCTTGGCAATAACAGGATTCATAAGACATTATTCTGCATAGTAAACGGTGACCGGTGTCTGCTGCTGATGTAGCACAAATGAAACAGGCAAAGACACATTAATGGATTGTTGTGCACGCAAAAATACCGCGTACTTTTCTTTACCGGTGAAATGCAGCATCAACTGTCGACTCTTTAACAAGTAGGCTAAGGTTAAGGTCATTCTATCGTGACTGGCATTGGTTGGTGTTGTCGCCAGACAAACTTTTTCGCTATCTGGATTAAGCGCTTTTTGCAGTTCTGGGCTACCGGGGAAAAAAGAAGCCGTATGACCATCACTACCCATACCAAGAACGGCCAAATCCAGTGGCGGTAACACAAACCTAAGTCGCCGGTTAACTTTTTCCTCCGCTTGAAAAGCGGTCAGGGTATCCGGATTGGATACCAGAGAAAAAAAGCACGCTTGACTCGCGCCACGCAATAAATGTTTTTTTAATAAACCGGCATTGGATGCGGAATGTTCCTCTGAAACCCAACGCTCATCGACCAATCCAGGATTCTCAACGGGAACGAAGAACCATTCACCCTGTCGCACGAAAGCTTCGTTGCGTCGACGGTTCCGCTTGCGTGGCTTCACTCCGAGTCGATTCTCGAGGCTTCG
>JBNKUQ010000028.1:0-35292 GCA_050298695.1 Cellvibrionaceae bacterium | reverse complement strand
TAGCGCTTTATCATGATATTTGAAGTGTGTTTTGAATTCGTTAAATGTGCTACCAAGGAAGGTGCTTTGTGTTGTTATTAACCCCATAGCCTTAATAACTCTCAATGATGTGTCGAGTTGTAACCCAAATATTTATGATTTTAGTAAATGATTTGGGCTTAAATACCACTTGTGTAAACAATAGACTAATATTAACATGTATTAAGAGCGAGCGCTCGTTTTTTGCGCTTGCTTATATAATGCCCTATAAAGCATAGGACGGTGGATGTGTATTTGCGTATCAACCGTCAGATAAATTTTAATAACAAGCCCTTTATATGATGGTATAAGTATTGGGATTGGAGAAATAAAATGACCTTATTTTTTATTTTGGCAGTAATAGTGGCGTTGTTATTTTGTGCCTATAACAAAACCTCGCTGATGAAGACGGGTGGCATATTGGCCGTACTCACTCTAATCAAGCTAGCTTTTACAGGTTTTGGTTTACTAACGTGGTTGATGGTCCTTTTGAGTGCTGCTCTGCTCCTGTTGGCGCAAAGTGCTCTGCGAAAACAGCTTTTAAGCCGCTCTATCTTTAAATGGTTTCGCAGTGTTTTACCGGAAATTTCTCAGACTGAACAAGAAGCTATTGATGCAGGAACTGTTTGGTGGGATGGTGAATTGTTCAGTGGGGATCCCAGCTGGGATAAGCTACTTTCCCTTCCCAAGCCGAGTTTAACGGAAGAAGAACAGGCATTTCTCGATGGCCCGGTCAGAGAGCTCTGTGGCATGGTGGATAAATGGAATATCAATCACAATATCGCGGTTATCCCTCCTGAGATTGTTAACTATATAAAAGAAAAAGGTTTTTTGGGAATGATCATCCCCAAAGCTTATGGTGGACTTGAGTTCTCGGGTATGGCGCAAGCAGAAGTACTCAGTCGCCTTTCTGTGACGGGAGGATGTATTAGCAATTTTGTAGGTGTCCCTAATTCTCTCGGCCCTGGTGAGCTGCTAATTAAGTATGGTACACAAGAACAAAAAAATTATTACCTACCCCGTTTAGCAAACGGTACTGATGTTCCTTGTTTTGCATTAACCGGGCCTTTAGCCGGCTCTGATGCAACGTCTTTGCCGGATACCGGCATTATTTGCAAAGGAGAATTTGAGGGTAAAGAAGTCCTCGGTATCAAACTCAATTTCGAAAAGCGTTATATCACACTGGCCCCGATTGCCGATATTATCGGTTTAGCTTTCCAATTATTCGATCCCGATCACCTCTTAGGGAATAAAGACGAATATGGTATTACTTGTGCGCTCATTCCACGCAATACGAAAGGTATTAGTATTGGCCGGCGACACAAGCCGATTGGTGACGCATTTATTAATGGCCCCATTTTTGGCAAAGATGTTTTTATTCCAATGGATTACATTATTGGTGGTGCCGACATGGTAGGTAAGGGGTGGACAATGCTGGTTAATTGTCTCTCTGTCGGACGTTGTGTCACCTTGCCTAGTATTAGCAATGGCTATGCGAAACAAATGTTATCGGGAACCTCCGCTTATGCGGCCTTGCGGCAGCAGTTTGGCCTACCGATTGCCTTATTTGAAGGTGTACAAAAACCTCTGGCACGTATTGCCGGTTTTAGTTACATCATCAATGCTGCAGTAACCCACACGGTACAATCTCTTTCGTATGGTGAAAAGCCCAGTGTGCCTTCCGCTATATTGAAATACCACTTAACTGAAATGGCGCGACAAACCACCATTGATGCAATGGATATTCAAGGTGGCAAAGCCGTAATGACAGGCCCTAAAAACTATGTGGCGGATGCCTACAGCTCGGTTCCTATTTTGATTACCGTGGAAGGCGCAAACATTATGACTCGCAACTTGATGATTTTTGGTCAAGGTGCAACACGTAGCCACCCTTATGTATTAAAAGAAATGGAGTTAGCCGGTAAAGAGATTAACGATGAAACCGTTGATGAGTTTGACCGCACTTTCTTTGGCCATGTTGGATTTTCTATTACTAATGCAGCGCGATCTTTTGTGTTAGGCATTACCGGAGGACGTTTGGGGGAGGTTGAAGGGGATTTTAAACTGGAGCAACACTATCGTGACTTCAATCGATTGAGTACAGCATTTGCATTAATTGCTGATGTATCCATGTTGACTTTGCAATCAAAATTAAAATTCAAAGAGATGCTATCTGCCCGTTTAGGTGATTTGCTGAGTTATTTGTATCTTGGCAGTATGGTGTTGAAGCACTACGAAAGTGAAGGCTGTCCTGAGGATGAATACCCGCTGGTTGATTGGAGTATGCAATATCTAACGAGTCAGTATCAACTCGCTATGCAAGAAATCCTACAAAACTATCCTAATCGATTTTTAGCAATGAAGTTGCGTTGGCTAATTTTTCCATTGGGAGCGCGTTTTCACGCGCCAAGTGATGAGTTGGATACTAAAGTCGCTAAACTGTTTACCAAAAATACAGCGATACGACAACGACACTTGGCGAGTGTTTATGTCAACGACATTCCTACTAATCCATTAGGACAATTGGATGCTGTGTTCAAGCAGCAGACTGAAGTAAAACCTTTATTTGATAAAATCAAAGCAGCGGTTAAAGCGGGAACAATAAAACGTTTGTTGGGTAAGTATCAGATAGAAGCAGCGCTAGAGGCTGATGTTATTTCAAAAACTGAAGCGAAAACGCTACTGGATTACGATAAGGCCTTAATGGAAGTGATACATGTGGATCACTTTGAAGAGAAAGAGCTCACAAGGCCCCAAGCTCATACGACCAAAAAAACGCCTGCTAAAAAATCAGCGCCAAAGAAAAAAGCCGAAAGTACTGATAAAGATCTTGATAAATAAAAATCTATAGCGTTGGTTAATACTTAATTTTCTAACCCGAAAACTAATGTCGTTTTCGGGTTTTTTACGTTATGTATTTTTATTGCGACCTTGAAAAAAGCCAGGAAGCCTTTTTTTCAAGGGTAACTAGGATAGTGACGGGGTAGGGACTGATCATACTATCCGTCGGTGTTTACTCGACATCTCTTCAACCCTTACTGTCAAAGTTGTAGCCTTATTGATATAAATCAACAAGTCGCCTTTGAAAAACTTCATGATACCTTGAATTTCTTTTTTTGATGCCTCATATCAGAAACATATTTTATGATTAGATAACTCTGAGACACTTATTATGCGTATTGACCGTCTAACGAATCCTTTACAGCAAGCCTTATCCGATGGGCAATCTATCGCGGTTGGTAGAGACCATAGCCATCTAGATCCGGTACATCTATTGTCGGCCATGCTGGATCAGCAGGGGGGAAGTGTGCGTCCACTGTTGGCACAGGCAGGTTTTGATGTGCCAGGTTTGCGTAATGAGTTAGGCAAAAAACTCAATGATTTACCCCGCATCCAGCATGCAACGGGAGATGTTCAGCTATCTCCTGAAATGGGACGCTTGTTAAATTTAGCCGATAAAAAAGCGCAAAATAAGGGTGACAAATTTATTTCGAGCGAGTGCGTACTCTTGGCGGCAATGGAGGATAATTCCAGCACGATCGGTAAATTGTTAAAACAATTTGGTGATGTGCAACGCCTAGAGCAAGCGATTGATTCGGTGCGTGGCGGTGAAACGGTGGATAACCCCGATGCTGAAGAAAATCGTCAGGCCCTAGAAAAATATACGATTGATTTAACCGCCCGCGCAGAATCAGGCAAGTTGGACCCAGTGATTGGTCGCGACGATGAAATTCGACGTACGATACAAGTCTTACAACGCCGCACTAAAAATAATCCGGTTTTAATTGGTGAGCCTGGTGTGGGTAAAACCGCTATTGTAGAAGGTTTGGCACAACGCATTATTAATGGTGAAGTGCCGGAAGGTCTAAAAAATAAGCGTGTGCTGTCTTTGGATTTGGGCTCGCTGTTAGCGGGTGCCAAATTTCGTGGTGAGTTTGAAGAACGCCTCAAAGCCGTACTCAATGAATTAGCCAAGCAGGAAGGGCGCATTATTATTTTTATTGATGAAATTCATACCATGGTAGGTGCGGGCAAAGCAGAAGGCGCAATGGATGCAGGCAATATGTTAAAGCCCGCTCTTGCTCGTGGTGATCTTCATTGTGTGGGAGCAACCACACTCGATGAATACCGGCAGTTTATTGAAAAAGATGCCGCGTTAGAGCGCCGTTTTCAAAAAGTACTCGTTGATGAACCTTCAGAGTCCGACACCATTGCGATATTACGTGGCTTAAAAGAGCGTTATGAAGTGCATCACGGTGTTGATATTACTGATTCGGCGATTATTGCGGCGGCAAAATTGTCGCAACGCTATATTACCGATCGTCAGCTACCCGACAAGGCCATTGATCTTATCGATGAAGCGGCGAGTCGTATTCGTATGGAAATTGATTCCAAGCCCGAAGCTATGGATCGTTTAGAGCGGCGTTTGATTCAATTAAAAATTGAGAGAGAAGCGGTTAAAAAAGACGAAGATGAGGCTTCCAAAAAACGCTTAGGTGATATCAATAATACCATTGCCGAAGTTGAAGCAGAATATCAAGATTTAGACGAAGTATGGAGCGCAGAAAAGGCTGCGCTATCAGGTACGGCTGAAGTCAAAAGCAATTTAGAACAAGCGCGAATCGATATGGAAGCTGCTCGTCGTGCTGGTGACCTAGAGCGTATTTCACAATTGCAATATGGCGTTATCCCCGAGCTAGAAAAACAACTCGACATGGCCAGCCAAGTCGAAATGATGGAAATGAAACTCCTGCGCAACAAAGTTACCGACGAAGAAATTGCTGAAGTGGTTTCTAAGTGGACGGGTATCCCTGTTTCAAAAATGCTAGAAGGTGAGCGCGAAAAATTGCTGCGTATGGAAGAGGGACTACACGCGCGTGTTATTGGTCAGGACACTGCCGTGAAAGCGGTTGCCAATGCTGTTAGGCGTTCCCGCGCTGGCTTGGCCGATCCTAATCGTCCAAATGGTTCCTTTTTATTTTTAGGTCCAACCGGTGTGGGTAAAACGGAATTGTGTAAGGCTCTGGCTGAATTTTTATTTGATAGCACCGATGCCATGGTGCGTTTAGATATGTCGGAATTTATGGAAAAACATGCAGTTGCTCGTTTAATTGGTGCGCCTCCGGGTTACGTTGGTTATGAAGAAGGAGGCTACTTAACCGAAGCAGTCCGCCGTCGTCCCTATTCTGTACTATTACTTGATGAAGTCGAAAAAGCCCACCCCGATGTATTTAATATATTGTTACAGGTATTAGAAGATGGTCGTTTAACGGATAGCCAAGGTCGCACAGTAGATTTTCGAAATACGGTGATTGTCATGACATCCAACTTAGGTTCGGATGTCATTCAAGAAATGAATGCAGCAAATAAACCTCAAGCAGAAATTCACCAAGAAGTATTAACGGTGGTGGGGCATCATTTTCGTCCGGAATTTGTTAACCGGATTGATGAGCTTGTGGTATTCGAGCCTTTATCCCAAGATCAAATCAAAGGGATCGCTGGTATTCAGTTAAGTTTATTAGAGCAGCGCTTATCTGAGCGTGATTTAAGTCTTGCCTTAGATGAAGCTGTGATGAATAAATTGTCTGAAGCAGGCTTCGATCCGGTTTATGGCGCACGCCCATTAAAACGGGCTATTCAACAATTACTAGAAAATCCACTTTCTCAACGAATATTAGCAGGAGATTATATGCCTGGAGATACCATTCGAGTGAATGTAGATGATTTAGGCCATCTTTATTTTTCGAAATAGTGCTCCTATAAATTGTAGTAAGTGAATTTTAATGTTGTAAAAGCTCTAAGGCTCTAGCTGCTGCGGTAGTGCGGTTTTCAACATCTCATTTTTTATAGACCTTTTCTGAGTGCTTGTTTATTGTTCTAGGGCTGGTCCCAAGAATTTGTCCAATTTCTCGATTGGTTTTTCCTTGTTTGGGTTGGTGTTTTTAGTGTGGTGCTCATACCCATTGAGGGATGATGATCAAACCAAGATCTAATTTTGGAAGGAAGCTCTTGGTGTTGCCAGAGTGGATCTTGCTCAGTCCTATCTAACAATTGATTCACTTGTGGCGTTGCGGCCATGGATGATTAGCCACTGAGTCAATACTCTCCTGTAGAGAAATAACCTGTAGAGAAACAAGGGTGTTTCGATAAGAGGTTCCCTCCATATAGCTATTGAGTAAAGTACAAAGGGTAAAAGCTGCTATTTTTAGTGAATTACTGTAAGCTGCGCGCCCTGATGTCGATACTACAATGTTTTCTATGAGCTTTAATTCCCTTGGTTTATCCGAACCTTTATTAAGATCCTTAAGTGAAAAGGGCTATCAGTCCCCTTCGCCTATTCAATTACAAGCCATTCCCCCTATTCTCCAGGGAAGAGATGTTATGGCGGCAGCGCAAACCGGCACTGGTAAAACAGCGGGTTTTACCTTGCCTTTATTGGAGCGTTTGTCGAAGGGCCGGCCGGTTACGTCTAATCAAGTTCGCGCATTGATACTGACCCCAACCCGAGAGTTAGCGGCGCAAGTGGGGGAGAGTGTTGCGGCCTACGGTAAATACTTGGCGTTGCGTTCAGCGGTTGTCTTTGGGGGGGTAAAAATTAATCCGCAAATGATGAAGCTGCGAGGCGGTGCAGATGTAGTCGTTGCGACTCCAGGACGCTTGCTTGATCTTTACCATCAAAAAGCGATCAATTTTAAGCAATTGGAAGTCTTAGTGTTAGACGAAGCCGATCGCATGCTCGATATGGGCTTCATTCATGATATTCGTAAAATTTTACAGCTCTTACCTGTTAAGCGACAAAATTTATTATTCTCAGCAACTTTCTCAAAAGATATTCGTGAACTGGCGAAAAATATTGTTTATCAACCTGTAGAAATTTCTGTTTCTCCTCCCAACAGTACCGCAAAAACGGTTAAACAGTGGATTCATCCTGTCGATAAAAAACAAAAGTCAGCTTTGCTGTGTTATCTCGTTAAAAAACATAATTGGGAACAAGTTCTTGTCTTTACGCGAACTAAACATGGCGCGAACAAATTAACAAAACAATTAAATCAAGCAGGTATCACGGCACTTGCAATCCATGGCAATAAAAGCCAGGGGGCAAGAACTAAAGCACTTGCTGAGTTTAAACAGGGTGAAGTTAGAGTATTAGTGGCAACTGATATAGCTGCGCGAGGATTAGATATTGACCAACTACCTCAAGTGGTTAATTTTGATTTACCCAATGTGCCAGAAGATTATGTTCATCGTATTGGCCGCACTGGTCGAGCTGGAGCCAGTGGCTGTGCGGTATCCTTGGTCAGTGCGGATGAATTTAAAGAACTCTCTGGGATTGAACGCTTGATAAAAAAACTACTTACTCGAAAAATTATCGATGAGTTCGATCCCGTCCACTCACTACCGGAATCTCGATTAGATCACCGGCCAATTAAGCCTAAAAAGCCCAAAAAACCAAGAGTGGATCACCGCGATGGTCAGCGCCCCAGTGTAAAAAAAACCTCTCGTGCTGATAATAATCGAAGAGCGGCAACAAAAAAGAAGTGAATATTTAATGGAAGTATACAAAAAGAACGTGGTGGTTCAGCAAAAAAAACATAGCGATTAATCAAAGGTTTTTATTTAATCGATAAGTTTTTATGGGTATTTTCTATCGCAAGTAATTCATTGCGGTCATTCCATGGTTGGCCAATGAATTTACGCATTAACCCCTCAATATTTCGTGTGATAAAAATATTTTTCAGTAGTGTTAGTTGCTGAGATAGTTTGCCGGGGAAAGACCGCAGTGTTAAGGAAAAACCAATATCTTCGTAAATTATATAATGCCAATATCCTGAAGGAATGTATAAAGCATCGCCGTGATTTAGTGTGGCGGTGTACGCTTTAATTTTTTTTAGGGCAGGGAAACGGGTAAAATCAGGGTTTTCAAAATTGACATCGTAAAGTGAACTGAACGAATAGGGAACCTTATACATATAGGGCGTTTGTTCGGGAGAAACTAACAAAACGTGTTTTCTTCCTCCAAAGTGGCATAGTATTAAATCTGATAGATCAATATCGTAATGCATTTGTACTCTGGCACCCTTGCCTCCCACAAACATAACAGGTAAACGCTTAAAAAAAGATAAGCCTATTTTGGGGTAGGAAAAATCTTTAAGTAACGCTGGCGCGCCATGCAATATATTGTAAAAAAACATACGCAGGTCATTTTCGCCTTGTTTTAGTCGTTCTAGATATTCTCCCATTTTCATTTTCGCGGCAGCCGCATGTTGATGAGATTTCCCTTCGGCCCGCAAACTGCTGTAAACAGGAACGATTTTTTCTCCCGCGACCTTGATTAAATAATCGATATCCCATTTCTCTCTGGCGGGCCAATCTTGAGTCGCGCTGGTGAGTACAAGGGGTGTGGCAGTTTGTTTAAAGTCTTTCCTAAATTCGTTGGGAGAAAGGTGGGGTTTGCGAGTCACTTCACTGCAGTTTAATTTGTCAAACATTGGGATAATTATCTTGGGCCGTCAGGGCGTTATCGTTATCTTGTTGGTGTTTTAAGGCTAATAACAGTAAGCTGTTATAGTACTTTGATCAATGGCATTAGGCTAGGTACTAATATTGATCCATGACAAATTACATCATATTTTTCTCTCTTTTTAGGTGATAAATGAACGCTAAAATCGCTATTTTTGCCGATGTGCAGAATATCTACTACACCACTCGGCAAGCTTATGGGCGCTCTTTAAACTATAAGCAGCTATGGCAGTCCATAGCTGGACAGGGGGATATCATTTGCGCGAATGCTTATGCCATCTATCGCCATGATTTTGCGGGGGAAAATAAGCAGTTACAGTTTCAGAATACGCTTAAGCAAATAGGTTTCACTGTGAAGCTCAAGCCCTATATTCAGCGCAGCGATGGCTCGGCTAAGGGCGATTGGGATGTGGGGATAGCTATCGATGTCTTAGATATTGCTAGAGGGGTCGATAAGGTTATTTTACTTTCTGGCGATGGGGACTTTGATTTATTGCTGGAAAAGATCAAGAAAGACTATAAAGTCCTCGCAGAGGTTTATGGGGTGCCTGGCTTAACAGCCAATACCTTGATTGAATCTGCCTCAACCTACCATCCAATTACTGAGTCGATGTTAATATAGAGCGATTTTGCTTACCACTCTCTAAAATACTGATTTTTACGCAAAATAGACTACCCTTAAAGTACAAATGCGATAAATAGAGCGCATTAGAGGAGGGTAATAATGGTGAAATATGCCATCGTTCTACAGTCCTTTTTGCTGTTGTTGATTAGCCCGCTGGTCTTAGCCGATAAGTCTGTATTGTATGTCTCCTCAACCCCTCAGCCCTCAAGCTCTCAACATTCTCAAGCCGAATCCCCGCCTGCTGTGGATACATCTATCAGCTATTCACTGAATCAATTACCCGTTAGTAACATTGTCTTGCAGGGGGCAAAGCGGCAAAAACAGCGTTTGACTCGATGGTTAAATGAGATTGCACTAGTACCCAAAGGCTATGCAACCCTGCAAACCATTGCCAATAGCGGGCACACCCTAACGATAAGACATTCAGAGGCAGCCCGCCTTTCCTCGGGCCGCACTATCGCACCGATGACAAGGAATATCACCAATGGCAAAGGAGAGAGTGTGAGCATTATTTTTGATGCGGATATGGAAGACCGTGGCACCCACAGAGTATTTGGTTTACGTAATGAGTTAATCGAATTCAATGCCTTGCAGAATCTTTATCATGAACTGGCCCATGCCATGCATCAAATGCAGGGGACATGGCGTTATTTTGCATCGGAGAAACAAGCGATAGAAGAAGAAAACCAGTTTCGCATCGACTTAGCCGATATTAATGGTGAAAAACCACGTTTGCGCTATCACACCAACGGTGTGAGTATCACCAGTGTTGCATCGGGTGGTTTAGGCTATACGATTAACCAATAAATTTATGCTACCTCAGCACTAATAGATTTTAGAAACGCTCTTTAGTTATTTGCCCCTCATACGCTATAGTAGCCAGCTTTTTATCGCTTAGGGCGATGTCCTGCGGTGGAGCTGTCTGATTTATTTAAGGTGAGAGCGTATATGAAACTAGTGTCCTGGAACGTCAATGGTATTAGAGCCGCCATTAAAAAAGACTTTGTATCGTCCTTAGATGCATTAAACACAGACGTATTGTGCTTGCAGGAGACTAAGGCTCAATGTGAACAGGTGGTAGAAGCGCTCCAAAATATTGAGGGTTACCATCTATATACCAACTCTGCGATAAAAAAAGGCTATTCTGGCACCGCTATTCTTAGCCGTAGTGAGCCGCTCACCGTTAGTTATGGCCTTGGTCTTGAAGAGCATGATCAAGAGGGACGAGTGATTACTGCGGAATATGCGCTCTTCTATTTGGTAACGGTATATACGCCTAACTCTGGTAGTGAGCTCAAGCGCCTCGGTTATCGTCAGGAGTGGGATAGGGCCTTTTTAGAATATATTAAAGTATTGGAAGTGACCAAACCTGTCTTGCTGTGTGGCGATTTAAATGTGGCCCACAAGGATATCGACTTGGCCCGCCCTAAGCCTAATTACAATAAAAGTGCTGGCTATATGCAGGAAGAAATTGATGGCCTGGACAATTTAGTGGGCGCTGGTTTTATGGACACTTTCCGACATGTTAAGCCAGAGGAAATCAAGTACAGTTGGTGGAGCTACCGGGTGGGGGCTAGGGAAAAAAACATTGGTTGGCGGATTGACTACTTTCTGGCATCAAAATCTTTATTACCCAATATTGTGGACGCTGAAATTCATAATGAAATACAGGGTTCTGATCACTGCCCCGTATCGGTGCAATTGAGACATTAATTTTTTGTTAATTGGGCCTTTTCTGACTGGCATTCACTGACTTCAGGCTTATACTTTCAATAAGAGCTGGCTCACATGTGCTCGGTGATCTTTACTCGCCAAGCAAGGAGCTTGGCTTATCATTTGTCTCCGCAGTGTTGACCCATTTATGAACACGAACATCAAAGAAATTACGATTGATCAGCTAAAAGTCGGCATGTTTATCGCGGATTGTAATAACCAATGGGTTCCGGATAGTAATTTTACGCGAAAAGGCTTGGTGAGCCGCCCAGAGGTTATTGAGCAGATACAAAAACTAGGGGTTAAAAGTCTTTATATCGATGTCAGTAAAGGGCAGGACTGTGAAGTGGCGGGCGCCGAAATCCAGGGCTCAAGTACTCTCGCTAATTTATTGCCTGAGCCATCCGTTCCCTTCAAAAAAGAAATGGAAAATGCCCGAAAAGTTAAGACAAAAGCGGTGCAGCTGATAGAGCGCTGTATGGCCGATGTTAAAAACGAAAGGGACTTTGAGCTTGGATCAATGAAGAATATCACCCAGGATATCATGGAGTCTTTATCGCACAACTACAATGCTTTGGCATGTATGACTCAAATACGGCAGAAAGACCGTTATTTGATGGAGCATTCTTTTAATGTCAGTGTGTTGATGGGAATTTTAGCCTTATCCCTAGGGTTCGAAGGTGAGCGTCTGGATGAGGTCGTTACCGGAGCCCTGTTGCACGATATAGGTAAGATACGTGTCCCTGATAACATATTGAATAAACCTGATAAATTATCCGATGACGAATGGGTTGAAATGAAAAATCATGTTACCTATGGCGAGGAAATTCTTAATGGACGCTCAGGTATCTCTCCATTGATGTTGGAAATATGCAGTCAACATCATGAGCGCTTAAACGGTGAAGGCTATCCCCGCGGCTTAGATGCCTCTGCATTGTCTATACATGCTCGCATGATCTCTATTGTTGATGTCTACGATGCGATCACTGCTGAACGGGTTTACCATAAAGGTATGGCGCCTACGACAGCGTTAAAGAAAATGTTAGAGTGGGATGCAGAGTTCGACCGAGAATTGTTGTATCACTTTATAGAAGCCATTGGTGTATACCCTATAGGTACATTGGTGGAACTCAACAATCACAAGCTTGCCGTGGTATTAGAAACTAATGCTACCGAAAAAGCCAAGCCAAAAGTACTGCAAATATACGACTTGCGCACACGCCGTTATGATAATAAACACACCATTGATCTTGCCGATAAACTCTGTCCCTACCATATTATTAAACCTATCTATGCGGAAACCTATGGTATTAAAGTGAGTGATTTTCTGTAAAATAGGTTATTCTTAGCCATCTATTTAGTTAGCCCTAAAAAAAGCCTTCCTTGGCTTTTTTTAGGAGTCGAAGCAAAAATCCTGGCGCAAATACGTCGATTTGTTGGTATTTTTACTTCTCGCAGCGGCTAATCGCCGCTGAGCAGTCCATCCATGGTCTGCGTGTCGACTATTTAGCTTTTTGTCTTGTTGCGTGTGCAAGAGGCGCTAATGAAATAATTATATATAAACAAGGGAATGCCCATGTCAGAAACAACAAAATCAGATATTTCTCAACCCCATCATTTTGAAGAAAGCACAACTACACGTTATGGCTTTGAATTTAATGGAACAACGGGCGAATATTTTCGCATATGGATTGTCAACCTCTTCTTATCTATTGTTACTCTGGGTATTTACTCTGCTTGGGCAAAAGTGAGAACAAAGCGTTATTTTTATGGGAATACGTTTTTGCATGGCTCTTCATTCGACTATACCGCTAATCCCTTACAAATTTTAAAAGGGCGTCTTATCGCAGTGGGTTTGTTAGCGGCTTATCAGGCAGTTTCTTATTTTTGGCCACAATTTGGTGGTTTTGCATTAACGGTATTAGTGGTATTTGCTCCATTAATTATTGTACTATCGCTACGTTTTCGCATGCGCAATACCGTTTGGCGAGGCATCCGCTTTGGCTTTAATGCGGATATCAAAAAAGCTTATTGGTTATTTTTACCCCCCATATTATATTTTTTTATCCTCGCAATTATTCCATTTATATTGGGCTTGGATATCACATTGCTGGAGAGTGAAGATGAAATTAAAGACCCCGAGGATATTCTTACCATTTTCTCGTACCTCAAAGCAGTAGGTGTTCTTGTTTTAATCGCCACATTGATTTTCCCCTGGTGGCAAAATAAATATTATGATTTTATTGGTAATCGTAGTCGCTTTGGTGAAAGTCAGTTCTCATTAAGAGTGACGGTGGGTCAGTTCTATCGTATGTATTTAGTGGCTGTATTGATCATGGTCGTTGGCGGCTTTTGTAGTTATGTATTGCTCAAAGGTATTTTGATTCCTGCAGGTTTTCCCAATAATGAATTTCTCAGTGATATCCCTTTTTTAGATGGGCGTGTTGAGCTCATTATGAGTATATTTATCTCTTTTCTATTTTTTAGTTTATATCTACTAACCTTAGTTTATGTTTTTACTCATAAAACCAACTTGCTATACAGCCATCTATATCTTAATAAGGACGAAATTGAATTTCATTGTCGTTTATCGACCCGCTATATGTTATATCTTTACTTTACAAATACCCTTGCTATCTTGTTGAGTTTGGGGTTGGCTGTACCATGGGCTATGATTCGTACGACTAAATACCGTGCGGAAAAAATAAGTATGATGGCACCTAACCTTGAAACATTTTTGGCGAATCAACGTAATGAAAATAATGCGGTGGGTGAAGAAGTTGGAGAAATGTTTGGTTTAGATATTGGGCTTTAATCAGTTTTATATAAAAGTATTTTAAAGTAAAAAATCCATTTTTTATGTTTTATTTCCGTGCACAATATTACGATGGCAAAACGTCTCGTACTCAAACCTTGCATATTCATGTGAATGAGCAAGGTCTACTATTATCCGATGCCTTTGGAGATATTGCAATTGTTGATATTGATATACGTCCACGCATAGGTAATACCACGCGCAAAATATATTTACCGAAAGGTGCTTATTTGGAAAGCCATGATAATGATGTGCTGGACAAAATATGTCGTCATTGGCAGGTGAGTCGTAAAGAACGTTATGCACACTTTTTAGAAAGTAACTATCGTTTTGTTGTATTTGCGCTGATCGTTTTGATTATTATTAGCGTGGGGGGAGTAAAGTATGGAATACCGGCCGCCAGTAAAGAGGTTGCGCATTGGTTGCCTTTAGAAATCGATCAGGCCTTAGGCAAAAATGTGATGCCGGAACTGGATGATAATTTCTTTAAGCCCAGTAAGTTGACACAAGAGCAACAGAATCAAGTCATAAAACAATTTAATACGCTATTGACCGCAGTATCTTCTAATGAACAGCAGGATATACGTGAGTATCGGTTATTGTTCAGAGCTTCTCCACTGGTAGGTGCCAATGCCTTTGCGCTGCCAGATGGTACCATTGTCATGACCGATGAGCTGGTTTATCTAGTCGATGATCCCGAATTATTGAGTGGTATTTTATTGCACGAAATAGGGCACGTTAAACACAGGCATTCACTGCAAACACTGATTCGTCAAGCCAGTTTTTCCGTACTTATTGTTGCTTTTACTGGCGATGTTTCTTCGGCCAGCTCATTAGCCTTACTACTGCCTGCATTACTAGTGCAAGCCGAGTATTCACGCGAGTTCGAATACGAATCCGATACCTATGCACTCAATGCCATGAAACGCTTGAATATACCCACTGAGTATTTTTCGATAGCCATGGAGAAAATGCTAGCCATAGACGAATCCACTAGCAAAGAAGAACAAAACACTAATGCGGAAATATCTTTATTCCAGTACTTTTCCACCCATCCTCCTACGCAAGAGAGGATTGATCGATTTCGACAGCAATCAAGTGAAGAATGAGGTGCCAACTTAAAACATATTGTTAAAAGCATTCTAAAAATCAGAATATCAATAATAAAACTCTTTATAGAAAGTAACAAAACTGAGACACAGCTCACACCGACTTATCGTATTGTAAACAATACTTAAAATCGGTCATTCGTATTGTAGAAGGCTGGTTTAGCAACTCTAACAATCACTGGTAAGCTGTATGATAGAGAGACATAAGCTCTTATTCGTTTCAAACGATAAGCAAACGCTAATGCGTTTTAAATCTATTTTTAAACAATATTACGACGTTTTTTTCGCGCTCAAGAATAAAGACGCTTTTTACAAATTGTCTAATAATGATATTGATGTAGTAATTAGTGACCAAGTGCTGGGCGGCAGTAAGCTTCAAGAGCTAGTGCGTAACCAATGCCCCCATGCAGCATTCATTTTGTTGGTTGATGATCTGAATGCAGCAAATAATAATCACGAACTCAATGCGGTCTATCAACATATTTCTAAGCCTTGGGACGTTGAAGAGCTGAAATTAGTTGTTCAAGAAGGTGCTAAACTATCATGGTCTCGTAAGATTGTTTCCTCATTAGGCGACCAGCACAAAAGATCTGATCATCACTCAGCACCCGCTCCTCCAGTTCCCACTCCAAGGTGTTCAAATACATACAATGTCCATGAGAGTGGTATCAGCAGAAGTACGGCCACTTCTTCAAATATTGCAATCTTGCTCGTTGAACAAGATCAAGCCATACGCAATGCAATACAAATGCTGGGGCCTCGCCTTAACTTTCATATTTATGTAGCATCGACATTGACACAAGTCATCAGAATGATCGCGATGCGCACAGAAATTAGTATAGTGATCATGAATTTAACTACTTTTTCTGAGGAGGAAATCAGTAAAACCTTGAGCACTTTTTATGAAATGCGTTCAGATGTTGTTACTATGGCGGTCATCAATCAAGGTGACTCCCTCGATAATGTGGTTGATCTTATGAATAATGGCAAGTTATTTCGTTGTTTGCAAAAACCCTTTGACAATAAAAAATTATATGATCGTATTATAGAGTGCTTTAAACAGCACGATAAATTAAAAGAAACTAAAGTTTCACTTGAAAATTACCCGCCAAAAGAATCAAAGAAAAGAGAAATAAAAAAATTACTAACATTGTTTAAAAGCTCCGCTTAAATTCTGAATATATAGAAACAATATTTCATATATTTTCCTTTAAAGCATCTCATGTAAAAATTAAGAGGTGAAAAAATATAGGGTTGTCGTATATGCAGAGGGCTTTATGAAATCATCTTTATTTACTAAGTTTGTATGTAACTATTTTTCTATTTCTTGCATGCTGTTTAACTAAAATCAATGCCTTTATCTTTGTTTTGATCTTCATCTTTCTCTACAAGGGATAGTGGACTGTTTTGTTCGGCATTTTGTTTGATTTTATCTTCTAGCGTCATATTTTTAGATGGGGATGGTTTCGGTGGTGCTTTCGTTTTTTTCTTTTCTTGTTGTTGATAGTGTTTAAGTAATTGGCCAAATTTTTCGACTTTATCCTTCATGCTAGGAATATCTTGTAGTGCGTCATGCGTTAATTCCAGTGCTTGGACTAAGCGAGGAAAGTTGGGAGAATCTTTATGTATGCCATTGAGTAAACGCACGGCAGATAGTGAGTCGCCACTGGCTTTGCATTCTTGAGCAAGTAGCAATTTATCTTCGGGGCTTTCAGGACAATATTTAGGGTGAACGTGTAATATTTTTTTGTAAGCCAGTGTGAGTTGGTCTCGCGAATGGTTTTTGACTAGAAAATTAAAATAAACCGTAGAAAAGTCTTCGATTAAGCGATAATTTTTTGTGGCTAATAAAAAATCCATACATTGAGTATGAATGGGTTTGCTAGTTGGGTAGGCTTTTATTGCCGTTTGAAAGAGCTTGAGGGCGCGATCGTAGTAGCCTTCTTTTACATGGACTTCGATTTTGGCCAGTAGTCTATCGGTATCTCCACGAATATTATTAATCTCGTCTTCTTCATGGCGTGCAATAAATCCGAGCCGGTCTTGATACTGAAATAACATATACCCCATTAGATGAAATAGTACTATCGTATAGTAGTTTGAAACCACAGACTGTAAGCTAAGAGAAAACATAGAATCTACGCCAATAATTGCGCTGATAAAGCCGACAGAGCCTGCCATCACCATAATAATGGCAAGCAGTAAACCATAGGGCAAACCAATAGCCGTGACTAAATAAATAATCTTCACGGGGTTTATGGCATCGACGACGCTTTCACTTAAGGAAAAGTTAATAATAATAGCAGGCAAGCAAATCATAATCGCAACACCCAAAATAGTTGCTGCAGAAATACCTAGCCACATACCTAAACCGAATACGCTCAGACCGAGGATAAAGAAAATAGCAAATAATTTTAAGGCGAGGACAATGCCACCTTCGTAAGCGGTTGTGATGTCCGGTGCCGTCATCGACCCTTTTGCGGTAGATTCAAGGCAGCTGAAACAGTATTTCATAAAAATACCGGTAATCACTAAGAGCCAGACGATGGTAAAAGGAAGAAAGGTAATGATGATGCTAAAGAAAGCAATAGCAACGATAAAAATAATGGTTTCAAGTTGTAAGGGGTAGCGAAACCCTTCTTGGAACCGCCGCCAAAATGGTTCCGCATTGTAGCGCGCTCCAAGGCTTGCTAGCTCTCGGCCACAAATAAAACAATGGTTTTCGTCGCCATGTTCACCCTCATCGCTACAGTGATCACACTGGTTTTTATGGCAGTGGTAGCATGCATAAGTTGCTGGCTTAAGAGGATGATATTGGCAATACTTCATAAAGAATGCCCCGTGAGTATCTGATTTTTAAGTGCAGTGTACTTATGTTCTTCCTGGGGTTGCTTGTCCCTGTATGCGTCGGCTAATTTTTTAGCGAGTATTGCTAGTGGGGTTTGATATTTTTTAAGATATTCTGGATTCTTGTTTTGTCGGATATGTTGATAAATATCATCGAATAATTCAGCGGCATGTTTTGGTGAACTTGCTTCAGCCAGGCTGATGGCAATTTTTAAGGTTAAATTTGTCTCTAAACCTTCTAAATACATTTTGCTTTCTTGCCAAACATGCTCCAGTTGATTAGCTTGTTGCTCTGTGGGTTTGCGTGTGGTTAAGAGTTCCACAAGATGTTTGCTAAATACCGCTTTCTTACTTTTATGATCCTTATCAATTTTTTCGATATTGTAGCGAATAAATGCCAGTTCAAAATCTAAACCTTCACTTTCAATAATGCGTGTGAGTGCTTTTTCAGCCGCTTCAAATTGATAGCGACCTAAAAAATCATAAACAGTCGCTTTTTTCTCTTGAAGAGGATCAATACTCTGATCCTCTTCAATATATTCTTCATTGATAATATTAGGATTCAGCTTATAAGCAACCCCCGTCAAAATGGCGCCAGCAAGAAAGCCTCCAATATGCGCGAGAAAGGCGACATTTGAATCTGTGATAAAAAGGAATTGAGCCAGTTCTTTCCCAATATAAAAGAGCAGAATCAGCAAAGCCGGCGCTTTAAAATAACCGACAAATACAAAAAACCAGTAGAAAAATTCAATTTTCTTAAGGCGGAATACGCAGAGATACATGGCCATAGCGCCAGAAATGGCACCAGAAGCTCCCACGAGAGGCACATGTGCTTTTAAATTAAATAGGGCGTGCAGCAAGCCTCCAGCAATTCCGGATATTAAATAGAAGAGTAAAAAACGCCAGTGACCGATGGCCGCTTCCACGGCAAAACCAAAAATAACAAGGAAAAACATATTGCCTAGTAAGTGCATCACACTGCCATGCAAAAACTGATGCGTAAGCGCGGAATACCAGGACATATTGGCAGGCGTTAAACCAAAGGAAACCATGGTCGTAGATTGCACGGCGTTATTAATACGCTCTCGTGTAAAAAACCAATCACCTACATCTTTGTTGTCGTGAAAATAGTCATATTTATCAATGCGTAAATACCGATAGAAATCATTGTCAAATAAAATATGCCCAATAATTTCTTCGTGGCGTTCTTCTGTGTATAACGCTTCTAACTTTTCCAGCGTATCTTCTTGTTCCCTTTCCTTGAGGTAGCGTTGTAAAAAAGGCCATTCTATTTTTAGTAAGTCTTGTTGTTGGTATTCGACAAAGGCCATACCAAGCACTTGGTTGTCACTGGATTGGGGAATAAAGTAAATAAAAATATTGAGAAGAACAACCGCCAGTAAAACGAGAGGTGCATGCTTCCAGTCGAAGCGTTTTTCCGTGGGGATGATAATCATATTGTTGTTATTACTTTATTTATTACTATCACTAATTTTTATATAAGGGGTGTATATTTTTACAGTCATCAAAGAGCCACCATCATCTTCCAGCCTCTAAACTTACTACTAGGGCACTAAAAAAATACAAGAGTCATCCCCGCGACCTGCAAATGCTCCTGCGTTGTTGATCGCAAATGACGTATAGGTCTGAATAAAAATTTTTTCTAAGCTGAGCACTTCAACAAGTATAACCTTCAGCGACCTAAACGCAATGTTGAGGCTAGCCTCTTACTTGGCGCGCACGGAATGAACGGCCTTTTAATTTTCCAGTGGCTAATTTTTTAAGTGCATCAGCGGCGATGTCGCGATTGACTGCAACGTAAGCGCAGTAGTCAAAAATATGGATTTTACCCACCTGTTTGCCTTCGATACCGTCCTTTCCTGTTAAGGCACCTAAGATATCTCCTGGGCGCACTTTTTGTTTTTTTCCGCCATCAATTTGCAGGGTAGCCATGGGTGGTTTAAACCCTGGTTGTTTTAGGGTATCAGAGGGGGGGAGGGGAAGTGTCTCGAAATTTGCGTTTAAAAATGCCTGTAAGGCTTGGAATTTATGTTGATCCTTTTCGGCGACAAAGGTGTAGGCGCTACCTTGATTACCCGCTCGCCCAGTGCGGCCAATGCGGTGGGTGTGTACCTCCAGCTCGCGAGCAATTTGAAGGTTAATAACGGTATCCAATTCATCGATATCCAGACCTCTTGCAGCAACATCTGTTGCCACGAGTACAGAGGCACTTTTATTGGCAAAGCGCACGAGTATTTGGTCGCGCATTTTCTGTTCTAGATCACCGTTCAAGGCCAGCGCTGTGATGCCTACCTGACTCAGTGCATCGGCAACTTCTTGGGTTTCGCGTTTTGTATTGCAAAAAATAACGGCAGAGCTGGGCCGTTTTTGCAGCAATAGGCGCTGTACAGCGTCAGTGCGTGTTTGCCCACTTTCTAAGTGATAAAAAACTTGTTCTATACTTTTGTGGTCGTGAGTGGACTCTACTTTAACCATAACGGGTTCATTGAGAACCCGTTTGGCGATGGATTGTATTTCTTCGGGGTAAGTGGCGCTAAATAAGAGGTTTTGACGTGCCGCGGGAGCGTAGCTGACAATCTCATCAATGCTATTCTGAAAGCCCATATCCAACATGCGATCTGCTTCATCAAATACCAGAGTATTGAGATCCTTGAGATTAAGGTGTTGTTTACGCAAATGCTCTTCGACTCGTCCTGGTGTTCCAACGATGATATGTGCGCCGTGTTCCAGCGAGTTAATTTGTGGCCCAAAAGGCATGCCGCCACAGAGCGTTAAGATTTTTATATTGTGAATACTGCGTGCGAGTTTACGCATTTCTTTTGCTACTTGATCGGCCAATTCCCGGGTAGGGCAGAGTATCAGTGCTTGTACCCGGTAATGGTTTATATCCAAATGGTGTAGAACTCCCAATCCAAAAGCGGCGGTTTTCCCCGACCCCGTTTGTGCCTGTGCAATGATGTCCTGTTTATTCAAGATGATGGGTAAGCTTTGTGTTTGTATCGGCGTCATGTGTTGATAGCCTAGCGACGCTAAATTGTTGACTAGGTCGGGTTTTAAGGGTAACGATAAAAAGGAATCAGCAGGGTGGGAGGATTGTTTCAAAGTGTTTTCTACTTATAGGTCATAAAATGAGTTTGATAGCTTACCGATAAATAACCATGTTTTCACTATTTAGTCGTCCCTGAAAAATGTTAAAGATGCTTTTTTCAAGGGAAACGTGCCTCACATGGACGTGAGGCCATTGGCCGATTAGACCAACGCTAACGCTCATTACCTGCGTCCATGCAGCCAATGCGAGTGGTAAAAATACCAGTAAAATCGCGTTTTTACGTTACGTATTTTTATCGCGACCTCTGAGAAAAGGCAGGAAGCCTTTTCTCAGGGAAAACTAATTAAGTTCCGCAAAAGGTTTGATAGCTTTGCGTAAAGTTTGTATTTGCAGGCTTTGCCAAGTGGGCGTATTCAGGCTGAATGGTATAGGGGGCTTGCAAGGCATTTAGCAAGCTTTTGAAGAGCGTCAGGTCGCTATCGTTAGATGCGGAAGCCAAAGCCTCTTCTACTCGATGGTTTCGTGGGGTCAACCAAGGGTTGTGCTGACGCATTTTTGCTACACGTTTTTCACGATTAGCACTTTCTTGCTCGCCCCGTTGTTGCCATTGTTGGAGCCAAGCGCTTAACTCCTCCTGGTTGTTAACCAATAGTCTATCTATTGATGGAGCGGGTGAAGGCGTTTCTGATACGGGTAGTAGCGCATCGGATAGATGGTGCCAAGCTAGGGTGTAATCCACAGATGCTTGCTCTAGTAAGCCAAGCCACTGTTGAATAAGCTGAATATCCTTATCTATCGTCGAAGTATCAACGCTTAAGCCCAGCTTAGCCAGCATGATCTCCAGCCAAGACTGTTGATAATATCTTGCAAAGTCATCCAATACTGCCAAGGCTTTCTCAACCGCTTTACTTTGTTCTTGATCAATCAGTGGCAACAAGGCTTCCGCAAAGCGTGCTAAATTCCACTGAGCAATACCGGGCTGGTTTTGGTAAGCATAGCGTCCTTGGTGGTCGATGGAGCTAAAAACCACCTTTGGATTAAAGGCTTCCATAAAGGCACAGGGGCCATAGTCGATGGTTTCCCCAGCAATGCTCATATTATCGGTATTCATCACACCATGAATAAACCCCACTCCTATCCATTGAGCGATTAGCCTAGCCTGACGCTGGCAAACGGAATCTAGTAAGGCTAAGTAGGGATCTTCGTGATTTGACAGCTCAGCAGGATGGCGACCCAGTGTGTAATCGGCCAAGGCGCGTAATGTCGTGAGGTCATCACGGGCGGCAAAATATTCAAAGGTTCCCACGCGAATATGGCTTTGTGCAACACGCGTCAGCAATGCGCCGGGTAAGGTCGTTTCGCGGTAAACAACATCGCCGGTTTTTACGACGGCTAAGGTGCGAGTGCTGGGAATACCCAAAGCATGCATGGCTTCGCTAATCAGTGCTTCACGCAACATGGGTCCCACGGCTGCTTTGCCATCGCCATTGCGCGAATAGGGCGTTCGCCCTGAGCCTTTAAAGGCAATGTCTTGGCGTACCCCCTGTTTATCGATGACTTCGCCTAAGAGCAGGGCTCGGCCATCTCCTAGTTGCGGATTAAAGTGGCCAAATTGATGTCCCGCATAAACCTGTGCCAAGGGCGCTGATCCAGGGAGTGTTTCATTGCCCGAGAACCATTGGGTTAGTTTTGTTTCGTCACCGTCAAATTCAAAGCCTAGCTCACCGGCCAATTGATGATTAAAGTACAGCAGCTCCGGCTTTGAGCTCTCTTCGGGTTGGCAAACCGTATAAGCATCCGGTAAATCGCGTGCAAAGGTGTTATTGTCAAATGAAAACATGACCTAATGTTATCACGTGAAGGAGTACCCGTTATACAATAGACAAAGCCCTTGTTTTGGGAATTGCTGTCGCTACCTTTGTTATTGTCTATGAGTTATACTGTCTTTTACGTATACAGTAGGTATCAAGCGTATGAGTCTCTTTTTGAAAATGCTAGGGCTAGCACCTAGTGATAAAGATGAAAAATTGCGAGAACTAGTCGCCCAGTCTTACAAATCTGTACAAGTGGTTGGGCGAGGTACTATCACTATCGACCCCAGCGAAGTGAGCCAGTCTCAAGAATTTAAAAATGCCCGCGCTGAGGCAAGAGAGATCGTAGCGCGACATTAACACTATCTTACCGTTGAGGCTAGGATGCTCTTTTTACTGATATTCCCCGTTCTTATCGCTGGTTTCCTGGCGTGTCATATACACCCTTATCACTCCTATAAATTGCACCGCTATGAAGGCCAATACCTTTACCTAAAAAGCTCTGAGTTAGGGCTGAAGTGTTTTGGAGTGGCTTTTACAATATCGCTTATTTTGTACCACGTTATCCCTTCCTCTCTGAGTCTGGGTTCTTATAGTCTTAGCTTGACGTTTTCATCCTGGTTATCAGATAGCATGCTAGAGATGGGGGCACAAGATACTCATGAGGCCTCAAAAATGGCATGGTTTTTTATCTTGTCGGCGTTAACGCTGTTTTCAGCATTGATAATCAAATTCTGGGGGCATGTTAGCCTTTGGCGGCGCTTTGGTGTTTGGAATACGAGAGTGTTTGTGATTGGTGAATTGCTGGAAGATAGTCCATTGGATAATCTCTTATTCAATTTATCGTTGCAAAAAAATAAATACGCTATGCTGGGAATGAGTGATAGAAAAGTTTACGTTGGCAAAGTCATTAGCCTTGGTGAGCCCACAGAAACTAATGGTATGGACCAGGATATTTCCATTATGCCAATTATGAGTGGCTATCGAGACAAGGACACCCTGAGAGTGCACTTTAGTACTTTTTATGACGAGGTAGACACGCATATTTATTTATCCTTACGACAAGATGCGATTGTGTCCGCTACTGAATTTGACTTTGTTGCCTACCGTAAATGGAATCCCTCCAGTGATCATGAAGAAAAGGGTCATGAAGAAAAAAATGAGTCTAACTCTGCGGAGGTATCATCTGAAAGTTAGTGGTGTGTGTTTGGCTCAAGTCACATTTAGCCGAACCCTGGCGAGTGTTCTCACCCCTCCCTTATGGGAGATGCTTTTAGAAGTGAGAGAATGTTTGAAGTCGAGGGACTTTAAAATAATATGGCGGTGAGGGAGGGATAAACTCAAATGCGTCCTGCATTTGCCCGCTTTGCGGCGCTATCGCGGTTCTAAATGTTCCGTACATTTAGTCGAACCCTGGCGAGTGTTCTCACCCCTCCCTTATGGGAGATACTTTTAGAAGTGAGAGAATGTTTGAAGTCGAGGGGCTTTAAAATAATATGGCGGTGAGGGAGGGATTCGAACCCTCGGTGCCTTGCGACACACTTACTTTCCAGGCAAGCCCCTTCGACCACTCGGGCACCTCACCAGTAAGATTAACTCATTGATTTATCAATGGTTTTTTGATGTTCTCTATTTTGAGAGAGGCGCATTATACAGGAAAACCAGCACATTTCATCCCTGAAAATTGTGTTGGTGTCGAAAAAGTGTCGAAGCAGAAAAAATTATTGAACAACCGTAAACAGTGCGCGCCTGTAGACAAACACACTTCTGCAATCAAAGCGACTTCTTTGTCTAGCTCAATGAGTTTATTAAACAGGCTATATAAATAACCATGCTCAGGCTGGATATTATTGATCAAGTGGTCACGGATAAAGACAAAGTGGCTGAATTCAAAATAGCCATGAAACACGCTTACAACTCAATGAACGAGAACGTAAATTCAATACCTAAGAAAATACTACGTAAACCAAAGAAAGGACGTAATTCTAAAAGACAGTTTATAACAGGGAATTACCAGCCCTGTACCAAAAGATCACGAATTAAGAAGGCAAAAAACGTTAACCTGTTCTCATTTTTAAAATAAATTTGCTTAACGTTTGTTTTATAGACGATATTGTCATCTAGCTCAACATCGCATAGTACCGGGTTTGTTTTGTCCGTTGTATAGTTCGGAATATTCTAATTTAGTACTTAGAATATTGAACAGAGATTAAAATAAACGCAAAGGACAAAGAGGATTGCATACTATGTCGGCATTTTTATATATCGATGGTATCAAGGGAGAAGTATCTAACCCCGACCATCAGGGGTGGTTAGATATAGCCACTTGGAAATGGGATGTTAAACGTGGAATTACGTCTAAGGCATCAACACAAGGAGATCGTGAAAGTTCTAATGCAGTGATTAACGATCTAATGATTACTCGCTTTATGGACAAAGCTACCTCGCAATTATTTATCGAGGCCTGTTGTGGTCGCGGTAAAACCATCAAATTAGTTCAGACTAAAACCGGTACAGGTAAAGGTGCCGATCCTTTTATTGAATATACCTTACACAATGCTTTGATCAGCCACTATTCAGTAAAAGCGGTTAATTGTGATGGTGCGCGCCCTCGCGAAGAGTTAACAATGAGTTTCATCAATATTGATGTGAAATACACCCCTTATGATGAAAATGGTAACCCCGAAGCGCCTATTGCGGTCGGCTTTGATACTGCAACCAATACTAAAAAATAACATTAAAAGGAGATTAGATTATGTCAAGTTCATCATCACCTTTAAGCGGTAACGAATCACTGAGTATTGATGTTAGTGGATTACAGCCTGCAGATATTATTGTGACTCGAAATGAAGCGACCCAATCCAAGGTCATTCGTTACGGTTCTTGCTCGACCTACAGTCATGCAATTTTAATGCTGGAACGTGGAAAGTGTATTGAAGCTACGAGCAAAGGTGTAAATATTATCCCTATTGGTGAGGCCTTAATTCATGCTACTTACGGTGCGCTGTATAGACATAAAGCAATGGATGCCAATTATGCCGCATGGATTTGCCATTATGCAGAAAAACACATAGGTAAACCTTATGATTATATTGGAGCACTTCGCGCAGGTGTGACTACGGGTTGTCGTCCTGTTAGCAGAACGTTAAGTGGAGTAATTATTCAAGTGATTGACGAAGGCATAAAAGGTAATGACCATGAAAGTAGCTCCTTTTGCAGCGAATTAGTAGTGAATGCTTTTGAACAGGGTTGTTTACCAATTATACGCGGCAGCTCTCAAGTCGCTTCCCCTGAAGCAGTGGCAACGAGTCATTATCTCCGTTACATTAAGGATGTTGTGATTTAATGATGAAACCAATTAAGCTAACTGTTCATTTTTTTGTCTTGTTTACTACGGCAAGTTGTTTGTCGCAAAATCATTCACCTACAGATCAATTAATCAATGGGCCTATAAACATTTCTACAGAGTGGCAAACGGTAATATTTGATAAGTCTCTTAAATCTGCACCTTATGCGCAGTATATTGAACTATTATCTTGTGAAGGACAGTATGAATTTGATCATAGTATACCGCCTGATCAAAAAAGAGGGTTTTTACTGTCTGGCCGTTTCAAGCGTATTACTGATAGTAAAATACTTGAACCAGAAGTAATTGTCAGTGATGGAAAATATGAATACAAACTCTCTTATACCACCAGCGGATACTATCACAGTGGACCCGCTAAAAATTGTAGACATGTAGGTTATTCAATAGATGATGGGACGACAGCTTATTACCTCCCTGAAAAGACTAAATTTGTTTCAGTTAAAATTCGGGCAAATACATCAATGAAAATCGATCACCTATATTGGGTCGCCCCTTCTTATGAAAAAGCACCAAACGCAACTTGGGAAAATACTCATCCATCTAAAATTATTACGCTTGAACCGCTAGCACTTAAAATAAAAAAATAATCAAACCGACACTCTTACTTTCCAGGCAAGCCCTTTCGAGCACTCAGGCACCTCGCCAGCACATTTCATCCCTGAAAATTGGGTTGGTGTCGAAGAGTAAAGTGCTATTCACAGCCAGAGTAGTGGGCGTTAGTCTCGTGCTTGCTTTCCAACATCATTGACATTATCAGAAGGGCGGCCCTCTTTATACCAAGCAAAGTCACCTTTCCCCCATTGTTTCACTCGATACATGGAATGATCCATACGTTCGAGCAAGTCATCAAGCTTGTGATCGCCCGGTAGCGCCATGCAGAGTCCGATACTAACCGATGGCTGAATGGTTTGTTCGTGAAAGGTAAAAGGCACTCGAATACGAGCGAGTATGTTTTCAATGACCGTCGTTGCATCTTCTGCTGAGGTTTCCTTAAACATTATGATGAACTCATCACCGCCAACCCTTGCCACCAAGTCCCCTCGGCGCAAGTGCCGCGTTAATCGTTTTGCTGTTAACATCAACAACTTGTCACCGACCGAATGGCCATATTGATCATTGACTTGTTTAAAATCATCGATATCAATTAAAGCGGTAATAACCGGGCAGCCCTGTTGTCGATTGCCAGAAAGCTCTTTTTCTAAAGCCTTTTGGAAGTAACGTCTATTGGCCAAACCTGTGAGTGGATCTCGATTCGCTAAGGTTTTTAATTTGGCTTCAAACTTGACTCGGTCACCAATATCCTCCATTACCATGATGCTGATGGTATCGTCGGCCTGGTTACCGACGTAGGACTGAGTATATTCCACGTAAATCATAGTGCCATCGGGTCTTGAAACCACACCTCTGCCAACTCGACGTTTATCGCAGTCAATATCGGTAAACGAGCGAGCGCTGACGCCTTTGTTCATAGGCGAATCGAGAGCAAATTCAGCGAGGGATTTACCCAATAAATCGATTTCGTGACGCCCTAATAGCTCACAAGCCGTCGTGTTTAAAAAAGTGATGTGACCGTTTTCATCGAGACCAACAATCGCTTCTCCTGCGCCATTAATGATGGTTTCATAGCGACGCAACATACTCTCGAAATCATTGGGAGGTTCTAAAAATCTATTAGCCTCTTTTGCCGCTTTCATCAACTGCAATCTGAGCGTATCGATATGATCTGACAGCCGTCTTAGTCCAAGTTCGCTAGTATCAAATGTAAAAAGTGTAGACTCAAGGCTAAAGCTTTCAGATAGCACAGCAATTTTTTCGCTGGGTAAATGTGCGTTGATACATTGTAAAAGGTCTTCGAAATCACAAGCTAATAACTTTTCCTCGAGTACTACATAATCATAAGGAATGTTCTTTTCGCAAAAAAGCATGATAAAAAATTGCTTAATATCTTGTGCATGATTGATTCGTAGGTGCTTATGATGTGTATCCGAGTACCGCTTTATTTCTTCAAATTTTTTCTTTTCGCAAAATAATGCTAAGCGCATAAAAACCTCCTCACATGAAATTTTTAAAATTTCAACTAGAAAAAGGAATGCTAAGATTGATTACTTATTACAAACGCTGACCGCTTAGGTGTCTGGCTGGACGGTGGATCGTTATTGCTTTTTAAAACACCAAGTGACCAATATCGAGATAGCCACTCTTCAGTGAACTGTTCTTTGGATTTTACATCAAGATTTTTAGGGGGCAGCCAGAATTCGGAGTTAAGGTGTTTATTTTGATGGCCCATTGAAATGATGGGTGGAGGATTATCGCCAATGGCAAGGCTCGAAAATAATACTGTTAATAAAGCCACAGTATGACTTCCCCGTAAGTCTTTAATTATGGCAGCTAAACAAGTTAATTTTGACATTATTAACCTCCTTAGGAACTCATAAATAACTTATTACCCAAAAAAAGCTCATTGAATACTAGTGCCTAATAAAAGATTTTCAAGGGTTAAAAATAATAATTTTTTACTATATAAGGACTTTTTTTTGAAAATTTTTTTTCTATATTCCCGTATTGAAATTTGAAATGCCAACCCTACATCTTTGTCGTGGGTGTAATGTCCGTGTGGAATTACATCGCATATTAATCATTTATTTATGTTGCTTCTTTTGGAGGATATAGACGATGACTACTTTAGATTTAAGCCCACTCTACCGCAGTTCTATTGGTTTTGACCGCTTGGCATCCATACTGGATCATGCTATGACCACCGATTCGGTGTCCACCAGCTATCCGCCCTATAACATTGAGTCGTTGGGCGAAAACGAATATGCGATATCACTCGCTGTGGCTGGTTTTAAACAATCGGATCTTGATATCAATGTTGAAAACGGCGTACTGACCATTCGTGGTGCTAAAGAGAAAACCGAGGAACACAATTATCTTCACCAGGGGATTGCGAATCGTAACTTTGAGCACAAATTCAACTTAGATGACTATGTAGAAGTCACCAAGGCTTCCTTGGAAGATGGTTTGCTTACTATCAAACTGGTGAAAGAAATTCCAGAAGCGATGAAGCCCAAGAAAATCGCCATTAATGGGAAAGCTAACACAATAGAGCATGATTCCTCAAAGGAGGGTATAAAAGCCGCTTAACGTGTGCTTGTGGCTGCGTGTAATGCGCAGCCTATTTCTTCTAGTAACAATTTCATTCACTCTATTTCTATTTAGTGGAGCTTACGATGACCTTAGAAAAATTTGATTTTGAAAAACTCAAACCTTGGAACTGGTTTAAACACGAGGGAAATCAATCTCAACCTCAACAAGTACCGGTTACAAGGAAAGAAGCTCAATCGTTGCCATCCAGTTACGGTAATGATCCTTTTCTGAAATTACATAACGAGATCGACCAGCTATTTGACCGGGTGTTTAATCAGTTCGGTCTAGGCTCTTCTTTGCGAAACTTGTCGGAGCTAGCAAGTGCCAGCTTTCCTTCGTTAATTGGAGATCAGAGTTTATCACGCTTGGATATTTCCACCGATAATAAGAGCTATGAAATTACTGTCGATGTGCCGGGATTTAATGAAGACAATCTATCGATTGATGTTCAAAATGACATTCTGCGTATCAGTGGAAAACGCGAAAATGAAACTAAGCAAGATGACAAACATTATTATCGGGTGGAGCGCAGCGCAGGTACATTTCAGCGCACGTTATCACTGCCAGATGATGCTGATGCCAACGAAATCAACGCAAGCTTAAAAGATGGTGTGTTAACGCTGACTGTCCCAAGAAAAGCCATCCCACATCAAGAGACCAAGCGAATTGCGATTCAGTCGAGGTAAAGAGGCTTTACGGGGAGGTAATGTGCCTCCCCATTTCAACCTATCCTTATCCTCCATCTCGCCCGTATCTGAGAAAATCAACCTACTTCTGGCAGTGAGTTACCACTTAGCCAAACCTATTCGTTCTACTGGGACTTGAAAATCTTAGTGAAGGCAAAAGATGCCATGTTGTTGGCCGGGTTGTTCACATCGAAGGCCAAATCACAAAAATGGTTTTCAGGAAAGAAGAAAGAAAAATAATCGCTTTTATAATCAAACTCGCATTCTTCCCTAAGAGACAGTAGAGCTATACGAGTGTTAAAAAAATTATTCTTTTATGCAGGGAATTCATTAAAGGCGCAAAAGTCACGACAAATGCGAACAAGGCCATCAAGATTGTCTTTATCGAAATAACCTGCGGCACATAAATCGTAAGCTGTCTTGATATCTTCATCTCGGGAAGAGGAACTGGCAACAAACACAATGTTCTTCTTCATAGAATCGTCGGAACGCATCTCGCGAAGAAACTCGAAACCGTTCATGCGTGGCATGTTGATGTCCAATACGATGATGCATGGTTTTGATGAATGATTCCCCTCCGCAAGAATCTCGAGTGCTTCGACGCCATCGTATGCCTCTATTACAGGGTTAGAAACCCCTTCACTCTCAAACTTTCGCTTAAAAATTTCCTGATATATTTCGTCATCCTCAACCACCAGAATCGGCCTTAGTTCGTTTAACATTTATGTAGCCCCCTCGTTTGTTACTGATAATTGCGGCCATGTAAAACGAAAGACAGCGCCTCTTTCGGGGCCGGACTCAACGCTAATTTCAGAGCCGTGTACAGATAGCATCTTTTTCACAATCGCTAATCCCAAGCCACTTCCTTCTGTCACGTCTCGCGGTTTAAGGGTTTGGAACATATCAAAAATTTTGCCCTGATATTTCTCTGGAATTCCTGGCCCATCATCCCGAACTGCAAACACATAGTGGTTTTGCTCAACGTCGACTGTAATTTCTATTTTACCTTCGTCATGGTCATGATGCTTTATTGCATTTTCAATGAGGTTGCAGAAAACTCTTTGCAATACGATCCGCTGTACACTGATATTGCTGAATTCAGGTGAAAAATTGAGTGTGAAAGCATCCGGAAGGCTAATTAAAGATCGGATGTCATCCATAAGAACTTGGCCATCAACATATTCCTGTTCATCTAATCTCCCACTGTTTTGTATGGATGAATATTCTAATATATCAACAAGAAGCTTTTCAGTTCGTTTGGTTCGGCGCTTCAAATTCTGAATATGGTGTTGCGTTTTTTCATAGTCACCTTTCACGAAATCGTCTTCGATCCACTGAGCTAAATTGTTCATGACTTGTAAGGGTGATTTAAGGTCGTGTGCAGCAGCCCATGCCAAGGAACGCAAGTCCTCATTTGACGCCTCCAACGCTTTAATGTTTTCTTGTAAACGATCATATAGTTCAACATTTTCAAGTGCGACTGATGTTACGTTTGCCAACGCCTGTAATATTGATACCTCTTCTTTTGTGGGTTGTCGTTTCTTTGCCCAATAGTTTCCAATAGCTCCAACAGGTTGGTCAGTACGAATAGGCACCATAGCTAAGCTTTTGACAAATGTAGGGCGATAAGCACTTTCAGGAATCCGTGCATCCTTATATATATCTTCAATAACAGCGGGCTGTGCATTTATCATGACCCAGCCACTAATACACGTCTTCATAGAAAAGCGTTGCCCTTTCCATAGCGGACTTATCGCATCTTCATCTGCGTAAAAACATTTGTCTCCATCGCGCAAAACAAAGGTGGCGCCATCAGCACCTGTTAAATGCCTTGCAGACCTACGGACAATCGCCATGATTGTACCAAGGTCACGTGCGTGCGATATCTCTTGAACAACATCAACCAGTTGCTCCATCGCCCCAATATACCAATCTGAATGTGATTGGCGTGTTTTAATGATTTTTGTATCTGCTGTTGACATTATTAGATCGAAAAATGAGTTTAAATGACTTATTTAAGAAGTGATTGCGATAAAAATCTATCTTAAAACATCGGCCCAAACAGTATATCTTTTGGGCACCACTATTTGCAATTTTAAATTGTCCTATACTACTAATCGTCTATTTAAAATGTTCTACCATATAAAAAACGGCGCTCGATTTTTTGTACCGGCGCCGTTTGTTTATTGACTCATTCCTTTAGATAAAGTTACTCGATGTTTTTAATTGAAAGAAGCCCACTTTATCAAGTAAATCGCTGGACATACCGTTGATGGATTCACTGGTGGCAGAGACTTCTTCTACTAGTGCCGCGTTCTGCTGAGTAATGGATTCCATTTGCGAGACGGTGGCGTTAATTTGTTGAATGGCACTATTTTGTTCTATCGCGGAGTTGTGAACACTCTCGATAGAGAACGTCACTTTTTCAACGGAGCTCATGATGTCGTCAAAGATTTCTGAGGTTTTATCGATAAGTGTGGTGCCTTCAGAGACTTTGTTAATGCTATCGTGGATCAAGTCTTTAATTTCTTTGGCTGCATTGGCTGAGCGTTGCGCCAGTGTTCTTACTTCTCCGGCGACCACGGCAAAGCCTCTGCCTTGTTCTCCTGCACGTGCTGCTTCTACCGCGGCATTTAGCGCTAATAAATTCGTTTGGAAAGCAATTTCATCTATCACACTAATGATGTTTCCAATATTAGTGCTGGAGTGATTAATCTCACCCATTGCATTAATCACTTCTTTCACCATAGTGTTGCCGTCTTGTGCAATATTTCTGGCTTTTTTGGCGAGGTCTACGGACGTTTTGGCGTTTTCGCTACTCTCGGCTAGACTACTGGTTACTTCTTCTATGCTAGCTGCCGTTTCTTCTAGGCTTGCCGCTTGTGATTCTGTGCGCCCACTTAAATCAGCGTTGCCGTCTGATATTTCGCGCACACCATTGGCAACGGTGCCGGCTGTTTCTTTTACACTGATCAGTGTATTTTCTAATTGATCCGCAGAGCTATTGATTGCATCGACTAAACTTTTTAATTGTCCCTGATATTCATGATCAATACGGTGGACTAAATTACCTTGATGTTGCTTTTGAGCAATAAGTGCGAGGTCGTTAACAAAGGCTTCTAGATTTGTTAATGAGTGATTCATATTGGTTTTTAAGGTGTCTAAATCACCTTTGAGGTCGGCATCAATGCGCAGGCTAAAATCTCCAGCCGCAAGAGCTCCCATTACACGGTTAATTTGTTTTACCGCGCTGTTAATACTGCTGCTCGACTGATTGATGGAGTCTGTTAATTGTGCCAATTGTCCTTGGTAGGGGCCGTTAATCGTTGAAGAAAACTGTCCAGCCTGTTGGTCGGCCATAACCGAAGCAATTTCATTTATCGCTAAAGAAATACTATCCGCACTGTCGTTCACATTTTGTTTGAGTGTATCGAGTGTACCTTTAAGTTTGAGATTGATGCGCTGTTTAAAGTCACCTACGCTAATAGCACTCATCACTTGGCTTACACCTGAGATGGCTTGCTCTAATGCGTTCATAGCAATATCAACTTTATTTTTTAACTCGCCTTCTATTTCGTTCGACATTCTTACACTAAAATCACCAGCTTCCAGCGCTACCATAATTCGCATTAATTCATTCATGGTGTTTTGAACTTTTTCAGAGGAGCCGTTAACCCCATCTTTTAAGCGACCAAGATCCCCAATGAGTTGACTTGTTAGGCGTTGTTCAAATTTTCCAGAGGCAACATTTTCCATTACCTTCACTGCTTCGGTAATGGCTTCTTCCATGCTTTCCATCAGTTGGTTATATACAGTACTTACTTGACCCAATTCATCTTCTGAATGGATTTCTGCGCGTGTGGAGAAGTTAGATTCATTTTGTGTGTTTTGAATGGCTTTGATAAGGGAAGAAATGCTAGCGTGCATTTGTTTTTTAATAATGTTGTTCAGTAACAATAAACCGATAACTAATAATAGCGCCACAAATAGGGTGACTGAAAAAATAATCCATGCCGATACAACCGTATTACGGCTTTTTTCTTTGATGCTGGCGGCGATATTATTTGCATGGGTTTTAATTTTATCGATTCGCTTGGTTGATTGCTCAAACCATACTGCTGCATCTACAGAGATTGCTTCATTATTCTCGCTTGCCGAAAGAAAATCCTCACGCATTTTTTGGAAGTTAGCTAGAGCAGGGTCTTCCAATAACTTATTAAAGGCATCAAATTCTTTTGTGCTCGAAGTGCGCTCGATAACAGTTTGGTAATAGTTTTGGTCATCTATATAAGACTTGATCGTAGATGCTTTTTTGGCGGTATATTTCTTTTTGACAAAAACACCGTTTAAGGCACCGCGCTCTTGACCGGCTCTCTCTTTCATCCATAGTGTAGCAATAAACTGAGAAAGGGATTGTGAAACAATGTGGTCTTGCACTAAGTCATTGATATACTCGATGATCTGTATGGCTTGAGTATTAATGTTGGAATAGATAGTAAAGGCATTGGCTTTCGGGTCTAAGCGGTCAACTGCTGCATGGAGCTTCTCAACGCTGGCTAGGCTGTCGTTTAGTTTTTTCAGCCTGGCTTGTATGTTATTGGGTAGGTGGCTGAATTCATTATCCTGATAGAGCTGAGCAAATTTCTTCCGGGCTTCTCCGGCAACTTGTCTTTGTTTTGCTAACTTATCGGCTCCGCGACTACCGCCATTGGCTAGAAAGCCTGCAGTTAATCCGCGTTCTACGGCATGGTTATTAGCAATTCCATCAAGTACTTGGGCATAGTCCACTAAACGTTGATTGTGGTTGGCTCTGTTAATCTGCGAGATTTGGCTGATGAGGATCACCAAAACACATACCACAAAGGCAATCGTGGTAGGGATAAAAATCAGGGTCAGTTTTTGGGAAATCGGCATTTTGCCGAGAACGCTTTGCAAGTAAGCCACAATTTTCATTGTTCAAGCTCTCTTTGTTTAATTAAGAAGATAACCTTTTAACTATAGACGTAAATTCGAAACTGGCGAACTTTGGTGGGAGGGTTCTACAAGCTATTTTTTGAAAAAAGGGCTTGACTCACAATTTTGTACCTACTAGTATGTTTTCTTGTTTGGAGAAGACTTATGTCAACAACGCGTACCGCATTAATCAATACCATGAAGTCACTTTTGTGGCAGCGAGGCTATGATGCCACTAGCCCTAATCATGTTTTGGAAGTGAGTGGGGTGGGTAAAGGTAGTTTGTATCATCACTTCAGTAGTAAAAAGGCTTTGGCCATTGCGGCAATGGAAGATCGGGCGGATGAGCTTATTGCTGAGGCGGATGCCATTTTCAATAAAGAACAGCACTGGCTTGAGAAATTTAAGCGCTATTTGTTTGCTCCAAGAAACGGCCTAGAGGGCTGTCGCTTGGGCCGGATTATACAAGACCCTTCGGTTGCTGATGATCCGCAGTTGCAAAAGCCGATTAAGCGTTACTTTGCGCACTTGCAACAATTAATGGAAAGAGAGCTGGAGCAAGCCAAACAACAAGGACAGTTGGAGTTCAACTTGGATCCCACTGAATTGGC
>JBNKUQ010000027.1:0-35477 GCA_050298695.1 Cellvibrionaceae bacterium | reverse complement strand
CTTGAATGGCAATGTCTATTGAATGAATTTTCTTTTTAATGTCCTTAGCCAACGGCACATGTTTAGTTGACAAGAGATAGTCTGCGAATCCTCCTTGATTAAAAACACTCTTAATGGCCGCAATATTTGTTCTGATATTTATATAGGAATGCTGACTGCGCCAAGATTCCAAAAAATAGGGATTTATGTGGTCTCGCTTTTCCTCGAAAGAAAAAGGTTTAGCGATTTTCTGATCAACAATTAGATCTAGTTGTTGCACTAGACTATTAACCACTAAGATCGTGACACGTTTTTTATTAGCTTCGTCTTCTGCCGAGTTCAACGCTTGATCTTGCTGACGACTGTACACCAACCAATCGTTGTAAATCGGCTGTGTTAATAATGAAAGTTTTTCAACAAGCAATAAACCTAAAAGACACCGTTGTTCTCCAGTGCTGATTAACTTAACTTTTTCATCAAAAAGAATGTATTCCAAGGAAGGCAGACCTTGGGCGATAATACCGGCTTGCTCAATATGTTCGGTGGATATATTAGGCACTTTCAATAAGGTGTTAATTTTTCTACCAACAATATTTTTGGCATCTGGCCAGAATTGAATTTGCCATTTTCGTGAATTTTCAGTGATTGGGCCAAATTTGATCCATTGAATGTTCTGCCATGCATCCATAGTTGCCCGCCAATACTCCTTCATTTCCTCCAATGCTCGTTCCGATTGACCAGCGACACACTGAACCTTACTTAGCTTACTATTCGATGCCTGATTTTTTAATTGTTCATAGCCTGGAGTGATGATTTTTTGGTTCAGTTGTTGAAACAACAAGCTGTCAGGATGGCTTTTACAAGCAGCGAGCAGTATACATAAAAGACTCAGGAAGCTTACTTTTACTGTTATAGTCTGTTTTTTAAAAATCATCGTCAAAAAACCAATGTTATAAGCTATTTAAAAAACTGAGCAAAGCATTACGTTTATTTTTTTCTAATTGAATAAACGCTTGCTGGCTCTTTTCCGCTTCACCACCATGCCAAAGTATCGCTTCCGTCACGTTTCTGGCCCGACCATCGTGTAGAAAATGGGTTTCACCACTAACCACTTTTGTTAAACCAGTGCCCCATAGCGGTGGCGTGCGCCACTCACGACCATTCGCTTTAGCCTCCGGTCTATTATCGGCAAGCCCTTCACCCATATCGTGTAACAGTAAATCTGTATAGGGGTAAATCGTTTGATTGGATAACCAGGGTAACTCATAGTCAGCGGCAGTTTTCCAACTGGGCGTATGACAATCAGCGCAACCTACTTCAGAAAAGAGCGCCTCACCTTTTATAACTTGCGGGTCATTGATGTTACGCCGCGCTGGTACCGCTAAATTACGGGCATACAGGGTAACGAGATTCAAAAGTTTATCGCTGAGTTCAGGTGAACCACCCGAAGGAGCAGTTAAACAAGCCGTTTGCGTTGATGTGCAGTGATCCTTGGGAAAAAGTGTTGAGGTAATACCCAGATCACCATTAAAGGCTCCCGCATTTTGTTGGCGCACTGTTGGTTGCCCGGCTTTCCAACCAAAGCGCCCTATGGTTTCTGCTTGCTTAGCAACATCCCAAACGAGATTGGCTTTACCCGAAATACCATCATTATTTTTATCATCTGGATCAGCAATATCTAAGAGATCATTGGCAGGGATGGCCTCCAGCAAACCCAGGCCAATCATAGGCGGTGCAACTCTTACCGAAAATTGTGTTTGCGGATGAAAGTCACCATAGGCTAAATCAACAATGGATAGCCTTGGTTGACGCAAGGTAATTTTTTCACCATCGGCAAACGCAAGCATTTTATCGGTGTACTCAATTTGAATACGGCCTTCAGGTTCTATACCCGGTATCGCAAAATCCTGTAGTTGGCCACCATAATTAGGTTCTGGAATGGGGCCTTTTTCTGAAGGGATGCTTAAACGAACTAAAAGGGAAACGGCATTATCCTCTAAACTGTGAGGCGTATGTCCACGACCATCTTTGATATGACAATTTTGGCAGCCATTAGTATTCATCAAGGGGCCTAAACCATCACGAGCATCTGTCGATGCCGGTGCAATAACCCAAGGGTTGCGGAAGAAACTGTTGCCAACATTGAAGTCTAGCTTTTGCATCAAAGGCATATTGAGCGATGGCAATGAAAAAGCATTACTACCTGTTGAATAGACGGTGGCGCCACCACCGGATAAGGCGGATGGTTGTTTTGCTTTAGAACGATTATCCGTGTAAGCAGCCGCAGTAAAACCAAAGATAGTAAGCAATAAGAAAAGCAAAGAAGAGTTTTTAATACGCATAGTGTTGGCTTGCCAAGTTAATGGCCGCCCAATGTGATCTTAGGCGACCTAAATCAATCAGGCTGGCTGAAAAATATTAATTAATTAAATTGATGGTCAGCGGTATCCGGGTTTAAGTGGGTAATACCTACCGTAGCGGCAACTTGCTCAATCAAAATCGTTTGTGCGACAAGCGAAGCGATACTGTCACGGATAATTTTTTCGCCTTTTTGATTGCCCGGAGCGATCATTTGATCGAATCTCATTGGCGCTTTTACATTTGCTGAGGGCGCAGCTTCAGCCGTATCCACCATCAATTGTAATTGCTTCTCGGTTGCTGCTAAGGCGTTTTTCATTTTCTTATCTAGCGCACTATTTTTCTCCGCAACCAAGGCAGAAATACCGGGGCCTTTAAGGGTTTTCCCATTAATACGCTTGTATTCACCCACGTAAATGTTGCGTACGCCTTTGGCGTCGTAAAAATGTGAATAGTGGGTATTATCACTAAAACAATCGTGCTCGTCTTCTGGTGAATTAGCTTCCAATGCCACTTTCATCCGCTCACCAGCCAATTCGCCCAGTGACAGGCTGCCCATACCATAGAGGATTTTGGTTAGGGCTTCCTCTGTAGGCAATGCAACAAATGTTGCTTGATAATTATTGGATTTTCCAGGTGCCCATTGAGCGACCATATCTTCTAAATCACTGATCAATAAATCAATTGCGGCTTGCAGATATTGAGCGCGTCGTTCACAGTTACCGTTAGTACACTTTTCGCCCTTGACGAAATCGGTGTAAGGGCGATTGCCAGCACCGCTATTGGTGCCATTTAAATCCTGCCCCCAGAGCAAAAACTCAATGGCGTGGTAACCAGTGGCTACATTTGCCTCTGAACCGGCCAGCTCATTTAAACTTGCTAAGAGTTCCGGAGTAATCGATGTGAGATCAATCGTCTCGCCGCCTACCTTAATCGAGGTATTGGCAACGATATTGGCCGTCGCACCCACATTACCGAGTTCGTGTTCATAGCTGGGTGCCACATAATCAATCAGGCCTTCATCCAAAGGCCAGGCATTTAACTGACCTTCCCAATCATCAACATTGGCATTACCAAAGCGAAAAACTTCTGACTGCTGATAAGGTACGCGAGCGGCTTTCCATGATATTTTAGCCGCAGCCAAGGTTTTGCTATTGGGCTTTTTTACAAAACGGTTAATCGATGCTTTTAAGTCCTTGGCTGTTATTAAAGCATCTTCAAAAACAGCGTGGGCAATGGTGGTATAGTGATTGACAACGGATTTTTCCGTTGCGGCAACAGCGGTATTGATATTTAGCACTAGAGTGACGGCCAATACACAGTGCGTGATTAGATAGTTTTTCATATCAAGTATCTCATTTTTCAGTAGGTAAAATATTAATTAAAATTCTGCGGCAAGTTGTAAAACGAAGTTGTTGGTTGTATCACCCGCATAATCTTCATCTCTAGTCAGTTCGACACCAAGCCCTAAACCACCGAAAATTTCTGTGCTAAAACCAACGCTGACGCGCTCTTCCGGCAAGCCAATAAACTCAGCGTCGTCTGTTTGCTGGTAAGAAGCAGCATAAGTGAAATCACCCGCTTTAAAGGCAAGCTCAAACTGGGCGGCTGATGGTTCCGCTTCAATGTTATCGTCGGTGTTTTCATATTTATCTAAAGCGGTTAAGAACTCAGTAAAAACCGTCACGGCTCCAAACCCGAATTCAGCGAATACTGCTGCTCCAGAAATGCTGTCATCTGCGGCGCCATCTTCACCATAAGTAAATGTATCGGTTAATCCGTCAGAATCTCCCAGGTTGGAAATATAGTCACCACCAATGGTAAAGAGATCGGTGCTAAAGCTGACCCGAGCACCATAATCATTGATTTTCTGCTTACCTTCTTCGTCATTGTCGCCATTAAAAATATAGAATGCGCCATTAAATCCACCTTGTTTGTAGTGGGTAATCAACGCTGTTTCACGCGTTTCACCGAATTCTAGTGAAATAGGGTCGCTGACCAGGGCCGTGCCATAAGCACCGAAAGGAACATACTCTTGTCCAAGCACAAAAGAAAAGCCCTTACCAAAATCATAATTGATCGTTGCAATATCGACATCGACACCGCCTTCATCTTCTTCGTACAGTAGTACCAAGGTCGTGGAAAGACGCTCAGTTAATTCGGCTTCAGTACCCAGCTCCGCAGTCGCTATGACTAAATCAGATTCAGACGCCCCGGAGTCAGGGTCGGTATAGTTGGCTTCCACTTCGATAACACCACTGAAGGTTAAGGCGTCATACCAGGCATCACTTTTGTCTTCAGTTTTTGCTTCCAGTGCAGCAACTCGCTGTTCCAGGCTTTGGGGATCACTAGCAAGTGCATAGGGGCTTATCAGGGTGGTGGCTGAGATAAGTGCTAAATAGTTAAGCTTGAATGGCGGTCTTGTATTCACAAATATCCTCAAAATTTAACGGGCTATAAAATAGGGGTGAGAATTTAAACACGAATGATAATAATTATCAACCGCATTGACAAAATCAAAACAAACCGTATCATAGCCAGGGCTGGCTTAGGCGCAGGCACTGATGAGCAAACAATCCGATCTGCCTAATGACCAGCTATCAGCCTATAACGTAATCGGATTGTTGGAGTTATCAGAGAATTTGGTGAGGTACAGGGCTGCAACTCTTGTTTAACGGTTAATTCAAACAGCAGAGCAGAAAAATCCCAAAATGTCATAAAGGAAGGTTGAGGGATTTTTGTGGTTCTACTGTTCTCAATAAAAGTGAGTCCGAGATGAAAGAATCTGAGGCATTAAATAAACAGTCATTAACTTCGGCAATGTCCATCCCGACGGTGGCAAGCACTGAGTTAATGCAGGGTGGGAAAACGCTGATTATTCGCCATCAAGGTGCTGACTATCGTTTGCAAGTGACACGCAGTCAAAAGTTAATTCTCACCAAATAAGCCTTTTAGCCAAGCCAATCCCTTACCCCGACCAGCCAGGCTATTTTTATATCGATGTAATTTTTTTGAATTGCTCTTACTTAGGAATATTCGATATGAGTGCTCAGCCCAGTACGAAACCTGCACAAAAAATTTGTTTTCTATGCCCTAAACACCGGCAACAACTTCTGGGTAATCCGTACTACGCTCAAGTGATTTGGATGCGTTTGTTATCGAATGCTCGCCACAAGATCAATCAAGGAGATTGGAATAGTGCGGCACTGGTTTATGGCAGTGCTTTTGAAACCGCCGAAATACTCTTTAAGCAATCTGGCTGCTTCTACGAGGTAAATCGCTACTTACAATCAGCCATCGAATTTGCCTATGCACTACGACACTGCTCCTATGACGCAGATCTGGGGCTATTGATTGCTATGGTCAAACTGCATTTGGGTGACAAGCTTTACCCGGCACAAATTAAACTGCTGTTAAAACCGCTAACGGATATGGCTTTTTCGCCACTATCAGAAATCACTTTTCCCGTGAGTAGACCTCACTCAACGCCAGCAACACCCACGCATACTCTTCATTAACCTTTTATTCAGTCTGCAATGATCATGAAAAAATTCTTTCTACTTTATTTACTATTCACTTGTTCAAGTTTTATGTCTCAGCCTTTATTAGCGAGTGAAGAATTAAGTCGAATCGCCATTGCTGGCGGTTCGATTACCGAAATTGTGTATCAGCTTGGTGAGGAGCATCGTATTGTTGGAGTTGACTCAACCAGTCAATTTCCAGCAGCAGCAAAACAGCATCCTGTTTTGGGTTATGTTCGCAATATTTCTGCCGAAGGTGTGTTGTCTTTGCAAGCGGATTTATTGATTGGCGAAGCCGATACCGGGCCGATCAAAGTAGTTAATCAGATCAAAGCAGCAGGAATAAAAACGGTTATCATAGAAGACGATGACACTCTTCCTGCCATCAAAAATAAAATTCGTCTCATTGCTCAATTACTGAATGCCGAAGAGAGAGGTGAACAGTTAATAGATGCGATTCAAGTCGACATCGATGCTCTGAGCTACGCCAAAAAAACCATAGCCAAAAAAAACATCGACAGTTCCCCCCGAGTATTGTTTTTACTCAGTGTTGCTAACGGTTCACCGATTGCCGCCGGTCACAGTACGTCGGCCCATACTGCGATTACGGAAGCGGGGGGCATCAATGTGCTGGCCGCGTTTGAGGGCTGGGAAAAACTTTCACCGGAAGCCGCACTGTCCTTAAAACCTGAAGTCATTGTGGTGATGAATCGAGATCAACGTGATGTTCTCGAACAATTGCGAACCTTACCCCATTTTAAATACAGCCCAGCGGTACAAAATGATCGTGTTTACACGATCAATGGTAATTATTTACTGGGCTTTGGACCGAGAACACCACAAGCCATTGTAGAATTGGGAACCTTGATTCATCCCCGTTTTCCTTTACCGACAGATTACCGCTTTTGCTTTTCTAACCAAGCCACTGCACAAATGGCAGGTCATTAATGATCGGTGAAGTAGGTGTTGATCAGCAACGGGATGAGTGGCAAAGGTACTCCATTCCTGTTTGCCTGTCGTTACTGGTAAGTATTAGTGTCCTGGCACTCATGCTGGGAAGTGTGCCTGTCTCGGTGAAAGATTTACTGACACTGATGCCCACTGTGGACGGAAGTACGTTGGGTGGCACCGTACTGTTTGAAATCCGCCTGCCGCGTGTGTTGTTATCGCTTTTTGTTGGTGCCGCTTTGGGTCTCTGCGGTGCGGCAATGCAGGCTTTATTCAGAAACCCCTTGGCTGACCCAGGGTTGATTGGGGTTGCTGGTGGCGGGGCTTTGGGTGCAGTGACGATGATTGTACTCGGCAATTCACTGTTTGCTGGATTTTCTCAAGGTATTGGTATTTATGCTTTGCCAATAGCCGCGATGCTCGGTTGTCTCGGTGTTTGCACCATCATTTACAAACTAAGCAATCGCCAGGGGCAGTTCACCATCATTACGCTGTTATTGGCGGGGATTGCAGTGAACGCGATTGTCGGTTCGGTGATTGGTGTGCTGACGTTGGTGAGTGATGACAGTGAATTACGAGAACTCACCTTTTGGACCATGGGCAATCTCGGTGGCAATCACTGGACATTGACTCTACCGGTATTGGTATTAATAGCCATCAGTCTCGTAGGCTTACTGCGTTTAGCCAAAGCGCTGAATATCTATCTGTTGGGTGAATCCCAAGCTCGACATTTAGGCATCCCTGTGGCCAAACTCAAAAAGGCCGTATTTTTTTACACTGCACTGGCGGTCGGAGCAGCGGTTTCCATTAGCGGTATGATTGGCTTTATCGGCTTTGTGGTGCCCCATTTAATTCGCCTTTTGATTGGACCTGATCACCGCTATTTATTGCCCGCTAGCATGTTGTTGGGTGCCAGCTTGCTAACCTTAGCCGATCTAGTGGCCCGCATTGCCATCACTCCTGCGGAACTGCCCATCGGCTTAATCACTAGCGCTTTGGGTGGCCCCTTCTTTTTAGCGGTTTTATACAAGCAAACGGCTTCTTCCGTTTAGAAGCTTTTAATTAGGAACGGTTATGACTCTTAGCATCGACACATTATCCCTAAAAATCAATCATAAAACCTTGTTGAACGATATTTCACTGGAGCTACCCGCCAATCAATTAACGCTGGTGATTGGCCCCAATGGTGCAGGCAAATCAACTTTACTCAAACTCTGTTCTGGAGACCTAGAACCGACCCATGGCAGCATTCAGCTCAATGGCAGAGCGCTACAGGATTATGGTGATAATGAGCTGTCTCAACGGCGTGCAGTGATGACTCAGTCTTATCAAATGAGTTTTAGTTTTACCGTGCAGGAAATTGTGAGCATGGGTTGTTATGTCTATAAAGAAGTGTTATGCCGACAGAAACAGCAGGATATCATTCGCTCTGTAATGGCCTTTATGGAAATTGAGCATTTGGCTAAACGGCAATTCAACAGTTTATCCGGCGGTGAACAGCAGCGCACCCAATTGGCACGAGTGCTCACCCAACTCTGGTACCCTTATGAACAGGAAGAGGCGCGTTATTTATTTCTGGATGAACCGACGTCCAGTTTGGATATCTATCACCAATATCAGGTACTCAAACTCAGCAAAGCTCTGACCCAACGCAATATCGGTGTCATGGCGGTTATACACGATTTGTCATTGGCCGCCACCTTTGCTGATCAGCTGATTTTACTATTCAATGGCTCGGTAATAGCCCAAGGCACTCCTGAATCCGTCTTGCAAAAGCAGCAACTTTTCCCCGCTTATGGCGTCAATGGTCACTACTATCATCACTCCGAACAATTACAGCCCGCCGTTTTATTTGAATCGTAAACGGGTTAATGTTGATGATTTAAAAAATGATCTGTCGTCGTCGATGAGTCAAACCGAGTGTTATTCAGGATCAGTGTTAACGATGATGTGAGTATCACTGACTTGTTGCTGTTGCAACAGCGTTAACACTTTAACGAAACGTTGCACATCGGCTTGCTGGTCCGCAGCCAATGCAATCGTCAGTTCTGGATTATCGGTAATGGCCTGTAAAATACTCGTTTTAAAATCAAGCCAATTTGCATAGTAATTCTTATCAATCGACCAACCCTGATTATCATTCGATACCGTAATAGTTATCCGCTCCTGATCGGCTTCACTCATACTGGATACATCGTCGGTCTGAGGCACAGTGACAGGTAGTGATAGTAAACGAACATTTGTTGTCAATAATAAGAATACAATCACAATAAAAATCACATCAATCAACGGTGTTAATTCCATTTCTTGAGTAATAGGATCGTGTGTGCCGATAAGGCTTTTTTTATTAACCGAAATCATGACGCCAGCATCTTCTCATCGAGCCCTTCTAAAGCAAGGTTCGCTTGATTCATTATCATTTCTGTTTGATCAATTAAACGAGTCAGCCACAGTTGATATAAGTGATAAATTACCAGAGCAGGAATAGCAATTAATAACCCTACAGCCGTAGTACTCATGGCAATACCTAAACCATCCGCTAGGGTAGACACCTCAACCGGGCCTGATAACTGTCCAATATCACTGAATGTTTTCACCAAACCAAGCACGGTGCCCAGCAAACCCAGTAGAGGAGCAATGACAATGACAATGTATAAAAGACGTAAACCCGCAGATAATTTTTTTTGCTTTTTGACGAGCCATAGTGAAGCCATTTCAGAGCGAATATCCTTTTCGTGGCGGGCCAGTGATTCGATCAACGCTTTACCACTTGAGGTCAAATAATCCGTTGCCGTAAAACGGGCCAAAATAATAAACCGCTCCAAAACAATGGCTGATGCAATAAAAGAGCAAATCAGTAATGGTGCCTCAAGAACACCCAACTGACTGAATAAAGAAGGAAGTAAGGTCATAATCCAACCTAGAAACTGAAGTTAAACACAGGTTTTGAGATAAAAGATAAGGCTACGAGACAAGGCGTCACTCGCAGGTAATGAGCATCGTCCTTGGCAAGAGTGGCAACGTAGTATTGCGGCTTTAGATCCGGCTTAAAACGATGTAGTGTTATTATATTTTTCGAATAGGTTAAATAAGATGTAAATTTTTTTGTGTTCATAATAATATCTTACGTAAGTAGCGGGCGGTCAGCTTCAGTTTCCAGCTTAGTTCAATGAAAATTCTATAGGAATGCGGATTTTTACCAGATGCGCCTGATACTCTTTTTGACGTTGTGAAAATTGCCATTGTTTGACGGCAGCAATAGCGGCTTTATCCAGTGCTCTCACCCCAGAGCTTTGATAAACAAGCAATTGCTTTTGCTCTCCTGTTCGATCGAGAAAAATATCTAGCCATACAGTACCTTGCTGTTTTTTCTTTCGAGCAATTTCAGGGTAACGCGGAGGCACCGGTGGCGCGACTAATGAGGGTTTATAGATGGTGGTTTCAATCACTGGCAAGTTTGGTGTCTTATCTTGATTCTTGGTAACGGCGCTACCTAACGTTTGCTCTTGCTCTTGCGCTTGACCGCCTTGAACACCACTGCTTGAAATATTAGTGACTTGCTCAACGGTATCATTGTTTGCTTTCTCATTTACAAGCTGCTTATCCAGAAATGTCTCCTCAGTTGGTAATTTCTTCGTTGACTTTTTCAAACTCGGTTTTTGTGTTTTAGCTTTGCGACTCGAATCAACTTGTTTCGTTAAACGTTTTTTTGCCAATGCAGGCTGTTTATTTACTTGTACTGCGGGTTCTATCGCGGTTGAGTATCCATGGTTGTCGGGGGATTTTGCTTGGACAAAACTCAGTGACAGCTCAGAACCACCGACTCCGCTTTGAGCGCTACTCGAAAATAAAGGTGTTGCTGGGTTAACTAGAAGTAACCACAGATGACCAAGCAAGACCAATAACCAGCATCCCACTCGGAAACTCCATTCCTGCCATTGAATGTTACTTATCATAGGTTGATCACCTGGGTTACTATTCTTTAAAGGGCACCTCTACAACGAAAAAAAAGATCGTTCTAGACGCACCCTTAGGTCTTTTATCAATTAAGCTACCGTAAACTGTTTATAAGATGCGCCATGCAGCAAAACACTTTCTGCCAGTTGGGTCCATAGAGGGTTTTCGTGAAAGCCTTCTTTACGCACTCCGAAAAATTGCACCACTTGGTTTCCAGAAGCGTCGTAAAATTCTAGTGAAGTCACTATGCCATCTGCTGTCGGCTTTCTAACCAGCCAAGCCTCTGTCATGCCATTTGCCATCAGGTGTAAATTGAATTCAGGGTCAAGGATATTCAGCCATGGCCCCACGGACTTGATTTTGTTAATTGTCCCAGAAAAGATTTGAATCCCTCCACGATTACCCACAAAACACATAATGGGCAATTGACTTACTGCGGCTTCGGTTAAAATGGATTCCAGCACTTGTGGAGAAAACTCTTCGGCATACTCTTTACCCGCAGAGCGAAACGCTTGTAGTCGAGTGACGTTATGCTTTTTCAGTAGGTGAACAAACTGGTGCACATCCGTCATGGATTGCCAATCATGTTTTAGCGCTTCCTGATCGAAATGATGCCCCTGATGAGGATTGTCGTGACCAGCCGGTTTGTTCAAAAAATCGATAGGGGTATTTTGATCATCACTAACATAAGTTTCTAACAACGAACGAAAGTGGTCGTAGTGACTAGTGGGTTGTAGAAATATTTTTTGTATTGCCGTGCCTGAAGCATCAAAAAATTGTAGGCTATAACTATCGCCATGTTTGGTTTCTTCTCTAACCGCATAAACGTATTGCCACTGAGCTAGAAATAAGCGCAAATCAATTTTTTTATCGTCTGCGATAACGAGTCCCATTGAGCCATGGATTTTGATAGTTTGATAGCAACCCTTGCGCTCATGGACCGCATAGTCATTGCGGGTTAGATTCATGATATAACCCAAGCCAGGCAGTTCATTAAGTAAATTCTTGAAGTCGGGTCGCAAGCGAATACTTTGTAAACCCAGTTGCTCATCCACTAAATCGGCTTCATTCACACTTAAAGATCGAGCAATATCACGCTGTCTGGCTTTAGGGTTTTGAGCAACATAGTGCTCGTAGCTTTTTCTTAGCTCTGTCGGTTGATAAGGGCGATTAAAATAGTCGGGTAATTGCATAATCAATCTCTCCTATGGATTTAAAAGGTACTGCCTAGCGTTAATTGAAACGAGCGACCTTCTTCGATCAGCTCAGAAGCACTGTCGTCGAGAACCGTTTTATTCCCCACATTATTAATACCTAGACGTAGATTAAATTCATTCCAAAGGGTTTTGGAGAATCCAATGTCAGTGATGGTGTAGGCATCCAGTTCTTCGGTATTTGCTAAGTCGGTGTATTGATCACTGAGATAACGAATACCAGCATCAAAGCGAATGTCCCACAGATTGGTTTGATGCGATACATTGAGTTTGGCTGTGTGTTTGGCGCGATCAGGTAATTCATTACCCCGATAATTTTCCTGACGATTTTCCGTATCTAAATAGGTGTAACTGATGGTTGCTTTTGTGTTGTTGCTTTTATCGTGAAAGCCCGATTTCATTCTCTGAGAGTGAGTGAAATCGGAGCGCTCATGGTTGTTGGTTAAGAAGGTCCATTCTATTTCCAAACCTTGAATTATGGCCTCATCGATATTGTTATATTCGGCAGTGGTCACCGGTGGTGGGCCGGGGTTGATGACCGTTTCCTCTAAGGCGATCAAATCATCCACTTCTGTGCGGAATGCGGTGATAGCACCTGAGATATTCTTTTTCTTATAAGTTAAACCCAACTCAACGGTCTGAGCCGTTTCCGGTTGCAAGTCATCGTTACCAATATACACTCGTGTTGGACCAGCGGGCACAACATAAGCTGAAGAGGATTCACGCAACGACGGTGCCAAATAGCTTTCTCCATATCCGGCTTTAAAACCCAAGACCGGCGTTAATTGAGAAAACCAATTGATTTTAGGGCTGCTTTCATCGTTGTATTTGCTGTGGTTGTCATAGGCCAAACCCAGTGTTAATTTGTTATTAGCATTAATATTGATGACATCTTGCACAAACAAGGTGGTGGCATTGACCTCATCATCAAAGGTCACACTGTCCGAACGTATCGCTTCTTCTTTGCGGTAATTGATTCCTAGACTTAGGTATTGAGCATCCGTGAGCTGGCCTTGTAAATCGATAGATGCGCCATCCTCTCCGACTTCCCAAACACTGCTTCCTTCCTCTACATCGGCATCACTGACTAATAAACCAAATTGAGCCGCAAATTGACCCAATTGAGTTTGATAATCTAATGTCGCTCTTCGGCGAGTCGTATTCAAAGGAATATTATTCGTGCTGCCAAAACGACTATCGGTATCGCTACCTTCTTCTTCCCCATAAATAAAGCCAAACTGCAAGCGATCGTCGGTACTTAAATCAAAACCCAAGTCAAGTTGTATAGACTCGTTATCTCGTTCGGATGACAGACTCAACTGGTCGTCCTCATCGAAAATTGCATCTACATGAGAGCGTTCTATGGCAATGGTTAAATCGGTATTGTCAGTAATGGGGCCAGACATTGCTAAACTGAGACCCTCACCATCTCCACCATTGGCATCATCGCTCACCTTCCCATGGAGAGAAATATTCTCTTGCCACGTTGAATCTGCTTTGCGGGTAATAATATTAATGACACCGGCAAGGGCATCGGCACCATAGAGGCTGGATGCCGGCCCGCGAATCACCTCGATGCGTTCAATATTGGACAGCGGTACCCAGTTGTAACGAAATGAAGGCGCAAAGGGTAGATTGCGGTCTGTATTGGGAAGACGCTTACCATTAACCAGCACTAATACCTGATCGGTATCCTGGCCTCTGAGCTGTGGTGCCTTAGCGGAGTTGCTACCGGTTACCACCAGCTGAACACCGGGAACTGTATCCAATACCTCCGTGACCGAAGTAGCCCCGCTGGCACGGATATCTTCTGCCGAAATCACGGTGACAGAACCGGCAAATTCAGTGGCATTAACGGGCGCTTTGGCCGAGACAACGACCTTGTCAAATTGGTAGGTATTATCAGCAAGCGTGAATTGTGTGAACGCAATACAAGCCCCCACCAGAAGCTTACGCTTCGGTCTATCGAATAAAAACATCGTTTGTTTCCTAATGATTGATTAACAAGCAGAGTCTTTGGGTGGGGTCAAATACTCTGCTTGCGAATGATAACGATTATCATTTAAAAAGCAAGTTTTTTTCCAGCTAATTGATTTATTCAGGTAATGGTGCCGTTAATCAGTTCATTAGGTTCATCCAATTCTTTAATGGCTGCATGGGTGATAACCATTGAATTGGCCAAACTGCATTGTTTGATGTTTTTCCAGGCCATCGTCAGATCAGAGTGTTTTAGTGTGGAATTGAATTATCGCAAAGTTTGAGGTGTTTCCTGCAAAGGTCTCTTTAAACATCAAAAAATAAAATCAATTTTTTGATTGAGTTAATAAAACGAAAGTCGCATTGTCTTTTATAAAAAATGAAATAGGCATGCAAATTTTAAGTAGCAAACCTATTTCAGAGAGGATTTAAGACAAAATAAGTACGCCACAACTTTGTAATGATGTAAGCACTTCCATGGTAATACTTTCTTTCTTGATTAAACGCATCAGTTCATTAAATTCCTTCATGTTGGCGACAGCGGCATTAGAGGCATGCGCCTCTGCTTCGCTTTTCCAAAAATAAATGCATACCCATTGTGCATTAGCATTTTTGTATAGTGACTGATGAAGAAAGCCCGGCAGTGTTTTAACTCGCTCGCTAAATGCGGCCATCGAGTCGACCATATCCTGATCTTTTGTTGTGTCTGTTGTTGTCCAGGTGAGTATTTCAAAAACAGGCGTTTGCATGTCGTATTGTCCTTTTGTTAGGTTCAAAAGGACAGTTTATTTCAATCCAAAAGAGAAATAATCAGTTAAAATGGAAAATAACTATGTCTATTTTGGAATTAGTATGTCTCAGTTTGAACATGCCTTACTTTTTAAGCTTATTGTAGATCACCAGTCTCTAGCCAAAGCGGCTCATCACAGTGGTCTGAACGCTTCCGCAGTAAGTAAGCAGTTAGCCAAGTTGGAGTCTTCCCTGGGCACTCAGTTGCTTAAGCGAACAACAAGACGTTTAGCGTTAACGGAAGCGGGACAATACTTTTATGAGAAAATCACAAAGTTACAGTATGAGTGGTTTTCGGCTTTAGATGAGACTAGTAGCCTGGGTAAAGAAGTTAAAGGCGTCTTACGTATTGCCTCTCCACAGCCCTTGTTGAGCCGGTTTTTAATGCCAATTTTAGCTGAGTTTCAGCAAGCTTATCCTTCAATAACCTTTGAATTTATGCATCAGCCCATTGAGCAGTTGCCATCTATTACTGCCGATATTTCTATTAGCAGAGAAATTTTACACTATGATTCCAATACCACTGTTATGGTGCCGTTCTATACATATTGCAATCGCCTATTCGCTTCGCCGGAATATCTGTCCCAGTACTCTGCAATTGAACAGGCTTCTCAGTTACAGCAGCACAGCTGTTTGATATATCAGGGGTTGAGTGCCCCGGTTACTTGGGCGTTTGAGGCAGAGGAGATTAATTTAATCAAAACAATAGTGTTTAATAGCGCAGAGATTATGATTAGTGCAGCTAAAAACGGCTTAGGTGTGGTTTATTTGCCAGAAGAAATATTACAAGAAGAGCTCAAGCAAAAACAGCTTGTTCAAATACTTCCTAACCTACAGAGTAAACCTTATAAGACATGTGCTTATTACACTAGAGCTGATTTTGTTTCTCAGAAAGTGCGCGTTTTGCTCGATTTTTTGAAGTCTAAGCAAAACGGTAAGTTTTAGATGGTGTATCATTTATCACTTTACAATACTATCCCGACATAAGCCCAATATAAAAACTTGTCAGGTCAATAATTAACATTTTAACAGTGAGTCAATGTCCCGTATGGAAGAGTTACACGATATCGAGTTAATGGTAAATAAAGGTATTAATTTAATTGCTATTGAATCTCATGAGGAGCCTCGTGTGCTAGAGCTGTGTACACGCTTAGCAATGAAAAGTTTTCGTAAAATTTACCGATGGACTTGTACGGATGGTTTGGTTGACTCCATAGATTCCTTTCCAGCTACCTCACCTAAGTACCAAAAGCCAGAAGAGGTATTAGTTGCGATTCGCCAGGCGAGTGATTCTGCTATTTATGTATTATGTGATTTTCATGCACACCTCGATGAGCCTAAGTTGGTTCGCTATCTCAAAGATATCGTTCTGTACGGTGCTGAAGGTACCACTGTAGTATTAGCTAGTCATGCGCTTGAATTGCCTCCAGAGGTGCATCGCTATGCGGCACGTTTTCGATTGAGTTTCCCCAGCGAAGAAAAAATACGTCAAATCATTTTGGATGAAGCGCGAGTGTGGCAGAGAAAAAATAATGGTGCGCAAGTTAAAACGGATAGTAAAACACTGGATAGAATGGTCGGTAATCTTCGCGGTTTAACAGAGAGTGATGTGAAGCATCTAGTACGAGGTGCCATATACGATGACGGTGCGATAACCAGTAGTGATGTTAGTGAAGTTAATAAATCAAAATTTAAATTGATGGATATGGGCAATATTCTAAGCTATGAATACGATACCGCACAATTTGGTGAAGTAGGTGGCTTGGAAAAACTGAAAGAATGGTTAGAACAGAGAAAGCATGCATTTGTCACACCGCAAAAAAATCTCGATCCGCCGAAAGGTGTCATGCTCTTGGGTGTACAAGGTGGCGGTAAAAGTTTAGCGGCGAAAGCAGTGGCGGGATTGTGGCATGTGCCTTTGCTACGCTTGGATATGGCAGCCCTCTATAATAAATATCATGGAGAAACAGAGCGTAATCTACGGGAAACTTTGGCCTTGGCGGATAAGGTTGCTCCCTGTGTTTTGTGGATGGATGAAATTGAAAAGTCGTTAGGGCGCTCTGATAATGAAGGCTTATCATTGCGAGTGTTAGGTACTTTACTTACGTGGATGGCAGAGCGTAAAAGCCAAGTATTTATTGTGGCTACCAGTAATGACATTTCATCTTTACCACCTGAATTAATGCGTAAAGGACGAATGGACGAAATATTTTTTATCGACTTACCAAAGCAAGATGTTCGCGAAGTCATTGTGAATATTCATTTGGCAAAAAGAGAGCTTGAGCTTGACCAAGAGGCCGTAAAAAATATTGCGGAATTAACCGAAGGCTTTACTGGCGCAGAAATTGAGCAGGCCATTGTTTCTGCTCTCTACAGTGCTCAGGCGAATAAGGAAGAGGTTGGAGCGGCACATATTGTGGCTGCAGTAGAAGGTACTGTGCCCATATCGGTAACCCGTGCCGAAGATATTCTGGCTTTGCGGCTATGGGCTCAAGAGCGAGCGGTGATGGCGAATTAACTTGTTACTCCATTTTTTAGAGAAGTTGCTGACCATATCTATTTTACTGATAGGGGAGTGATTGTAGAGCACCGGTCGCCCGAAACATTCTTTGATAATGCAGAGGATCCAAGAACCAAAGAGTTTTTAGGACAAGTTTTGTAAATAATAAAAATATTGTTTGATTTGTTTTTGGTTTAAATTATTCATTGTCTGAATATTGCGTTCGGGAATACTGTCTGAATTTTCAAACTTTTCTAATACTTTGGTCAGGCTGCTTTCTCTTAGGATATGTAGAATTGGATAGGGTGAACGGTTGGTTAAGTTTTGCGGATCCTTCGGCTCACAATTTGAAAAACAGTAGTGCGGATGAAAGTGAGCCAGTTGATAGATCCCCTGCCAGTCATTGCTTTTCAGTGTTGATTGTGCCCAGTAAAGAAATTGGCAAAAATCAAAAAAATCATTCAGCATCTGCGGACAAACTAATAAGCTAGTTTCGGTATCCTTATTGTTATCTAAAAATTGACATTCTTTAATCAGTTCTTCGTTGAGGGCCTCTTCAGTAGAGGCATTGCTGATGACTATGCGAATCTGATTTTTTTGTGCTGGCGCTTTTGCAAAGGGGCAAAGCTGTAAGCCAATAACCACTTCGTATAACCAGGTTTCTACGACTTCTTGAATCGTGTGATTATCAACAGTCATCGCTTTCTTTTCTCAGCATGTCTAACATAGCTCGTGCCGCATTGGAGAGTGTGCGCTCTCGGTGGTGGATACAGCCAAGCTCTCTGACCAATTCCGGGCCCTTGATAGGTAATTTAATAATATTTTTACTCAATAGGGTCGTGGGTAAAACGCTCCAGCCTAAGCCTACACTAATCATCATACTAATGGCATCAAGATGATTGGTGGTCATCGAAATAGAGAGTGCTTGCCCTTGCTTTTCGAATAAGGATTGTATGAGTTGCGTGGTATAAGTGTTTTTATCCGGCAGTATGGCGGGGTAGTTCGCTAAATCTGCCAAGTTGATCGTTTTTTTTCTTGACGCTTTTTGAGTTAAAGGGTGTTGCTTGTCCGCAACAAAAGCCAGTGGGTCTGACCAGATAGGATGGTACTGAAGCTTATGCACAGGGTGATTTTCATTACTTTGCAAAAGCAATGAGTTGGGTAAGGTCATTAGTGCTAGCTCAAAATCACCTTGCTCAATCGCCTCAATCGCTTGCTCCGAATCAATAAAATGGATATCTAAATGTACATCGGGAAAATGCTGCGTAAAACGTTTTAATAATGAAGGTAGGCGATGTATCCCTATATGATGGCTTGTCGCAATAGTGAGTAAACCACTAACATCTCCTTTTAAGTCGAGCATATAGCGACGCGTATCATCGATTTCTTGCAAAATGCGTTTTGCTCGCGGCAATAATTTTTGCCCAGCTTCTGTCAGTAATACTTGGCGGCTCACTCGGTCAAATAAGGGTTGAGCAACATACTCTTCCAGCAAAGCAATCCGTTTGCTAATAGCCGATTGTGTGAGTCCGAGTTGTGATGCGGCTGCAGAAAAAGATCCGCTATTGGCAATCGTAGTAAAGGCAAGTAATTGTTGAGTATCCATGAGGCGATATATTATATATTCTTTATAGGAATGTAAAATATTAAAAATATGAATTTGTTTTATGGGTAAGGCCAGAGTATCCTTACCTCATCTTCTAAAAGGTATTGATCATGATTGCAAAAACTCTTTACGACAAATTATGGGATGCCCATTTAGTCAAGCAGCGGGATGACGGTTCGGCCTTGATTTATATTGATCGTCACATCGTTCACGAAGTTACCAGTCCTCAGGCATTTGAGGGCTTGCGTATGGCGGGTCGCAAGCCATGGCGAGTGGACAGTATTTTGGCTACGCCTGACCACAATGTACCAACCACCGTGAAAGAGCGTTCTTCAGGTGTTGAGGGTATCGCGGATCCCGTCTCAAAAATTCAAGTAAAAACGCTAGACGATAACTGCGATAGTTTTGGCATTACCGAATTTAAAATTAATGACCGGCGTCAAGGCATTGTCCATGTGATTGGTCCCGAATCTGGCGCTTGTTTACCGGGGATGACAATTGTTTGTGGCGATTCACACACTGCAACTAATGGTGCTCTCGGCGCGTTGGCTCATGGTATTGGTACCAGTGAAGTGGAGCATGTAATGGCAACTCAATGCTTAGTTGCTAAAAAAATGAAGAGCATGTTAGTTAAGGTAGATGGCATCCTAACAAAAGGTGTTACACCGAAAGACGTGGTTTTGGCCATTATCGCTAAGATTGGTACGGCGGGCGGTACCGGTTACGCCATCGAATTTGGTGGCCAGGTGTTTCGCGATATGTCGATGGAAGGGCGTATGACGGTTTGTAACATGGCAATAGAAGCGGGTGCTCGTGCCGGTATGGTGGCGGTTGACCAAACGACCATTGATTACGTTGAGGGCCGCGATTTTGCACCGAAAGGTCAACACTGGGAATTGGCAGTAAACGCTTGGCGTGACTTGGTGAGTGATGAAGGCGCCGTATTTGATAAGGTCGTTGAAATAGATGGTGGCAGTATTAAACCCCAGGTGAGTTGGGGAACCTCGCCAGAAATGGTTACGGATATTGATTCAACCGTTCCCGATCCCGAAAAAGAAAATGATCCTGTTAAGCGTGCGGGAATGATACGTGCGCTTGAGTATATGGGCTTAGCCGCGGGACAAAAAATTACAGAAATCCCGTTGGACCGTGTATTTATTGGTTCTTGTACCAACTCCCGTATTGAAGATATGCGTGCCGCAGCAGCCGTAGTAAAAGGCCATCAAAAAGCGGCATCTATTAAAGAAGCCATTGTCGTTCCTGGCTCGGGTATTGTAAAAGAGCAAGCAGAAGCGGAAGGCTTGGATAAAATTTTTATGGAAGCGGGTTTGGAATGGCGAGAGCCGGGTTGTTCCATGTGCTTAGCGATGAATGCCGACAAGCTTGGTGCGGGGGAGCATTGTGCGTCTACCTCCAATCGAAACTTTGAGGGGCGCCAGGGTTACGGTGGTCGCACCCATTTGGTGAGTCCCGAAATGGCAGCGGCTGCAGCGATTGCAGGGCATTTTGTCGATGTTAGAACTTTTAATCAGGAGGATGTCGCATGAAGGCATTTACCGTACACACAGGCTTAGCTGCGCCAATGGATCGCGCTAATGTCGATACCGATATGATTATTCCAAAACAGTTTTTAAAATCGATTAAACGCAGTGGCTTTGGTAAAAACTGTTTTGATGAATTGCGTTATTTAGATGAAGGGCAGCCAGACCAATCCTGTGAAGGGCGTCCAGTGAACCCTGATTTCCCCTTAAATTTTACGCGTTACCAAGGCGCGTCAATATTATTAACGCGAGAAAATTTTGGCTGTGGCTCCAGTCGTGAACATGCTCCCTGGGCGCTGGATGATTATGGTTTTAGAGCTATTATTGCTCCTAGCTATGCCGATATTTTTTACAACAACTCGTTTAAAAATGGTTTGCTTCCCGTTATCTTGTCCGAGTCTATTGTCGATCAGTTATTTACGGAAATGTATGATAGCGAAGGTTACCAATTAACAGTTGATCTTGAGAAACAACAAGTTGTCACACCTTCTGGTGAAACATTTGCGTTTGAGATGGATAACTTTCGTAAGCATTGTTTATTGCATGGTTTGGACGATATTGGTTTAACCTTACAAGATGAAGATTCAATTCGCGAATATGAAGTAAAAAGAAAACAAGAAGCGCCTTGGTTGTTTGGGGCAATATGAAAAAAATTCATTTCTCCATAACAACGCAAAATATTGCTGAAAGTATTGCAGATTATTCAAAGCGTTTAGAGCAATCACCTTGTGTTGTTATTGACGGGGAGTATGCATTATGGCGGACGGCCACAGTTAATTTTTCTATTCGTTACGATGAATCACTAGCTCCTGGTCAGTTGCGCCATCTTGGATGGGAGGATGAAGATGTTACTAATTTTTCATCAAATGTTGATGTCAATGGTATTGTTTGGGAGCGTTTTTCTGAAAAAAACCAGCGTGATGAAATTAAGTCACAATGGCCTTCTGCGAATTTTTAATCTTAATGTAATGTTAATTTAATAAAAAAAGGTTTTAACGTGAGTAAAAATATTCTACTTTTTCTCGTTCCCAAGCAGAGCGTGGGAACGAGTAGGCCGTTCCATTTTAGTTAATGTGCTATTTAAGCTAAAAATTTTAAAAAGGTTATTTTATGTCAAAAAATATTTTATTACTCCCCGGTGATGGTATAGGCCCGGAAATCGTTAACGAAGCGAAAAAGGTCATCGACTGTTTAAATCAAACCATGAATTTGGGTTTATCGTATGAGGAAGGTTTAATTGGTGGTTGTTCTATTGATGCTAATGGTATCCCCTTAACCGATGAAACGGTTGAAAAAGCAAGAAAAAGCGATGCGATTTTATTGGGTGCTGTCGGTGGTCCCAAGTGGGATAATCTAGATCGCGCTATTCGTCCCGAAAAAGGTTTGTTAAAAATTCGTGCGGATCTCGATTTGTTTTCAAATCTACGTCCTGCGATTTTAAATTCGCAACTAGCTGATGCCTCATCACTAAAAAAAGAGTTGGTGGCGGATTTGGATATTTTGATTGTACGTGAGCTAACCGGCGGCATTTATTTTGGTGAACCGCGAGGCGTAAAAACCTTAGAAAATGGCGAGCGTCAAGGTTTTAATACCATGGTGTACAGCGAAAGTGAAATAGAGCGTATTGGTCGCAATGCATTTGAGTTGGCGCAAAAGCGCAGCAAGCGTTTGTGCTCCGTGGAAAAAGCCAATGTCTTGGAAGTATCGGGTTTATGGCGTGAAGTTATGGAATCGATTGCTGGTGACTACCCTGATGTTGAGTTATCGCATATGTATGTTGATAACGCTGCAATGCAGTTAGTACGAGCGCCAAAACAATTTGATGTGATTGTGACGGGCAATTTGTTTGGCGATATTCTATCGGATTGCGCTGCCATGCTAACCGGTTCTATTGGTATGCTGCCGTCCGCTTCATTAAATGCCGATGGTTTGGGTATGTACGAGCCTGTGCATGGTTCTGCCCCCGATATTGCGGGGCAGGGTATTGCTAATCCATTGGCAACTATTTTATCGCTGGAAATGATGTTGCGTTATTCGCTTGATATGCCAGAGGCGGCCAATGCTATTTCTACAGCCGTTAACTCAGTGCTTGATCAAGATTTGCGTACGGCTGATATTTATTCTAATGATGTCGATGGAAAACTCAAAAAGGTCAGCACCGAGGAAATGGGTGATGCAGTTGTCAAAGCGCTGTCCTAGAAACATTTCGTTAATTTAAGGGTAGTGATAAATCGTTTTTTGCCCCTTGGGTTGTTTATCAAAACGGGTGTAGACCCATTGGTATTGCTCGGGGGCGATCATAATGGCTTTTTCTATGCCTTGGTTGAGAAGTGTGGCTGCTTCAATGCTGTCATCGGTTTGCATGCCTTCTAATGGATGAAATTCCACTTCAAAGCCTTCACCTTTTGGTTTACGTCTAGTGGTAACCACTAATACTTCCGACTGATTATATTTGATCAGCGTGTGAGTCAGTTTACCCGTGAGTGCGGGCACGCCAAAAAAAGGCGCATAAACACCCGCTTTACGAGAGGGAAGGTGGTCTGCCAGCACGACGAGTACTTTCCCTTTTTTAAGATGTTTGAAAGCTTGGCGTACGCCTTTGCCATCGGCAGGAAAGAGTTCACAAGTGGTTCTGGCGCGCGCATCGAGCACGATGTGCTTAATAAGCTCTGAGTCGGTTGCTTTGTACATGGCCGCCGTAGGATAAATGTAAGGGATATGAAAATTGGCCATTTCCCAGTTGCCAAAATGAGGAATGACCAATACAACCCCTTTACCTTTTGTATAGGCGGCGTCCAATAGTTCAATGTTCTTTGCCTTGACCCGGGTTTTAAGTTTATTCGGGTTGCCAAACCAAATGCCAAGGGTTTCTATGATCCATTTCCCTGATTCAGAGGCTATTTTTTCTATCAGGCTTTGTTGCTCTTGAGTACTTAACTTAGGAAAGCATGCATTCAAATTAGCTCTTACAATATTTAAACGTTTTTTGTTAAGCATAAGCAGTTTCCGCCCAAGAATATCGCCAAGACAATGTGCCCAGCGCAAAGGCAGTAATGTGAAAGGAAAGAGCACTGTCTTTATAAAAAGCACTTTAAGTTTAATCATGAAGCGGGCTAGTTTGATTGATAGATTCAATATTAAGAGAAAGGTTGGAGCTGAAGCGGTGGATTCTACCACAAAGCAGAATACAATTTTTATATGGCCGAATTCTCATGTAAACTAACCAGCTATTTTAAACATGACAACTGAGGTTGAAGATAAAGCGAATGAAAGTGGGTTTTGTGGGTTGGCGAGGTATGGTGGGTTCGGTCCTGATGGGGCGAATGGTTGAAGAAAATGATTTTTCAAATATCACTCCTGTTTTTTTCACCACATCCAATGTGGGGGGAGAAGGCCCTTCTATTGGAAAAACCATTGAACCGCTGAAAGATGCCAATGATGTTAATGAACTGGCTCAAATGGATGCCATTATTTCTTGTCAGGGTGGAGACTACACTAAATCGATCTTTAAACCATTGCGTGAGTCTGGTTGGGATGGTTATTGGATTGATGCGGCTTCAGTATTGCGCATGGAAAAGGATGCGGTGATTGTTCTAGACCCCGTCAATGCAAAAGTGATTGATCAGGCGCTTAATGCCGGCACTAAAAACTTTATTGGTGGTAACTGTACAGTGAGTTTGATGCTAATGGCCATTGGTGGCTTAATCAATGCTGGTCATGTTGAGTGGATATCAGCGATGACTTACCAGGCTGCCAGTGGCGGTGGTGCTCGTCATATGCGTGAGTTGTTAACGCAGATGGGCATGCTACGTGATACCGTCAGTGAAGGGCTATCTGATCCGTCAAGTGCCATCTTAGATATTGATAAAAAAATTGCCGATAAATTACGCGATGGCTCATTGCCACAAGATAACTTTGGTGTGCCACTGGCTGGTAGCGTATTACCTTACATCGATAGTGAGCTTGATTCAGGGCAGAGTAGGGAAGAATGGAAAGGGGATGCAGAAACCAACAAAATTATTGGTACATCCTGGGAACAGGAGCAACAGGGATTAATTCCTCACGTTCCAGTTGATGGCATTTGTGTGCGAGTGGGCGCGATGCGTTGTCATAGTCAAGCGTTGACAATCAAATTGAAGAGCGATATCTCAATGGATGAAATCGAGCGACTTATTGCATCTGCCAACGATTGGGTGAAGGTCATACCTAATCATAAAGAAGCTTCTTTGAACGAGCTAACACCAACCGCCGTGACAGGTACATTAACGGTTCCTGTTGGCCGTCTGCGAAAAATGCATATGGGTCCTGAATACCTCAGCGCTTTTACCGTGGGTGACCAATTGCTATGGGGCGCAGCTGAACCCTTGAGACGAATGTTACAAATTCTGCTAAAACGTCAATAAAACGGTCTACACTAAATTCATCTTATATTAATTATTACTGTTTATTAAAAGCGTTAAGGGTAAAAATGAACCAGATTAATCTTGCCATCGTCGGTGCAACCGGGGCTGTGGGCGAAGTTGTGGTGGAGTTGCTGAGTAAACGAGAGTTTCCCGTGGGCGAATTGTACTTGCTGGCGAGTGAGCGAACCGCAGGAACGAGCCTCATGTTTAATGGAAGGCCAGTTATGGTGACTGAGCTCAGTAAATTTGATTTTGGCAAAGTGCAAATGGCTATTTTTGTTGCCAATGATGCGGTTTCTAGCGAATATCTACCACTGGCACAGTCCAAAGGTTGTTTAACTATTGATAATAGCCAAGTTTTTGCCGACACAGCTCCTCTTGTTATCCCTTCAGTCAACGGTGAAATTCTTGCGGCTAAACCCGAGGTCGTTGTTAATCCTGATAGCAATGCTATTCAACTAGCCACTGTATTAAAACCACTCGCAGTACAAGCTGGAATTGATCGAGTCAATGTAACTGTTCTGCAATCGGTTTCTGGACATGGCAAAAAAGCAACCCACGAGTTGGCAACGCAAACAGCCAGCCTGCTGAATGGTCGTGGTGCGGAACATAATATATATCCCCAACAAATTGCGTTTAATGTACTTCCAAGTGTCGGAGAGATTAGCAACGACGGCCATTCTTTAGCAGAAAAACGTTTGCTTGAACAAACGCGACGATTATTGGGGGATGCAAATTTACATATCAACGCAACTTGCGTTCAGGTTCCGGTTTTCTATGCTGATAGTATGGTCGTTACAATTGATACTCAGCGTCCTATGACATTGTCGGAAATCGTAGATGTATTAAAAAATCATAATGAAATCAAACTATTAGACGGAGATGATCCTTCTAATTTTGCTACACCTGTGACTCATGCTACGGGTAAAGATGATATCTTTATCAGCCGAGTTAGGCGAAATATGAGCCATGACAACAGCTTTAACCTTTGGATAAGTGCTGACAACGTACATAAAAGTGCAGCTTTTAACACAATTCTCATAGCTGAAGAGTTGATAAAAAGCTATTTATAATGAATACTTAGAGCAACTTGTGAAGGTTTATTCGAGGTTTGGTCTATACTGTTTCAATACTGGCAATAGATATAGTAATAGGGCGGTAATAGACATTAGCAAAAAAAATAATGGCTACCTCATAAATTTACTGCGTGACTAAGGCTAGGTTTTGTACGTGAGAGCACCGTAACATTGCGTAAACAACCGAATAAAGGGCCTTAAGCAAAACACTACAATAACCAGATAAAAGCGGCAAATAAAAACGGGATAATTCTATGCAACTTCGTACATTAGCCTTACTATGCAGTATTGTTGGATTTCTGTACTCTGGTTTGGCCTCTGCGCTAGGTTTGGGTGAGATATCATTGAAGTCTCAATTTAATCAGCCACTCAATGCCGAAATACGACTACTCAAAGTTCGCGACTTATCTGAAGAAGAGATACTTGCTGCGCTTGCCCCTAGAGAAGACTTTAAGCGAGCAGGCGTTGACCGTACCTTTTTTCTAACGGGTCTAAGTTTTGAAGTTGTTCTCGATAATCCATCAAACCCATTTATTCGAGTTACGTCACAAAAAGCGGTCACAGAACCTTACCTTAATTTTTTACTGGAACTTCAATGGCCAAGCGGGCGTTTATTAAGAGAGTACACTCTGCTCTTGGACCTCCCTGTTTATTCTCAAGCGCCTGCTAATTCCGCGCCTATTACTAGACCCGCTACAACTCAAACAAGACCTGAAACGGTTCAACGGCCCTCGGTCCAGGCACCTTCGAGTCGTCCTGTTAATACGAGTCCAGCACCTGTTACATCAGAGCCGCAACCTAGAACGACATCAAGAGTTTCTAATACACCAGTGGATAGCTATCGTGTGAGATCTGGCGATACGCTTTGGGAAATTGCTGAGCGCGTTAGACCAAATACTTCAACGTCTATCAACCAAACAATGATTGCTATTCAGCAATCTAACCCCGATGCATTTATTGGGGGTAATATCAATCGTCTAAAAAACGGACGGGTGCTAAATATTCCCGATGCAGATGATATTAATGCTATCAGCTACCAGCAAGCTGTTAGCTCCGTTCGTCGTCAGAATCAAGATTGGTCAACTGGCGCGAATCAAAAACCTGTCTTAACTTCCGCTGCTCCTACATCCTCCCAAGAGCGTTCAACTTCTCAACCAGAAGGTCGCCTTACTTTGGGATCTGCAGATAGCAGTAGTGGGGATGTAAAGGGAGCGGGTGCAAGTGGTTCGGGAGAATCTCTGCAGAATGAATTGTCCATTGCCAAAGATGAGTTAAGCCGTGCAAATCGTGAAAACAGTGAATTGCGTTCACGTGTTTCAGAGCTAGAAGCGCAAATAAAAACCATGGAAGACTTGGTTAAGGTGACCAATGACCAATTAACTGCTCTACAGATAGCGGCGCAAAATAATAACTCACAAATTGAAGCTGGTTCACAGCCAGCAGTTTCTGATGACCCACCAGCTGCAACTGATTCTTCTACGGTTGAAGGCTCTGTAGATAATGCTACATCTGAGCCTCCTGTTGTTGATGAGCCGCCTGTAACGGTTGAGCAGCCCGTTGTTGAACAACCTAAGCCGGCAAATCCACCAATGGTCAAACAAACGCCTACACCTGAGCAGGGTTTTGATCTTATTGGTTTTATAAAAAGTAACCTATTAGTTATTGGTGGCGGTTTATTGGCCTTACTGGTGGTTGTCTTAGTTTTGTTCCGCTTGAGAGAGAAATCAGATGATACTGATTACGATGAGTTTGAGTTGGGACAAGAAGACAATTTTTTTGAGGAAGATGAGTTAGATACTCCCGTTGCTCAAGAAGAATCCGACTTTGACCTTGATGAGGAAGAGGAAGATGTTCAAGCGCAAACGGAAGATGTTGTTGCCGAAGCGGATATCTATGTCAGTCTTGGCCAAGAAGACAAGGCGATTGAATTACTGCAAAAAGAAATTCAGCAAAACCCAGAAAATGCTGATGCCCGTCTTGGTTTGCTTAAAATATATTCATCGATGCAAAATGCAGCTGCATTTGATGAGCAATATGTACAATTGCTACCGCTTGGTAATGTTTACGCAAATGATCAGGCAATGGCGCTACGCAAGGATATTGAAGGTATAGAACCCTTTGATACGGATCAATACTCCGTTGATGTTGCAACTGCCGATAGTGACAATACAGAAATTGCACAAGCCGTAGATGATGGGTTCGATCTAGATCTTGATGATACCGATGATGAAGACGATTTAAGTCTTGATTTGGATTTAGATGGCGCACTCGATGATGTGGACAGTGATGAGTTTGCAGGAGCTGATACAGAACTTGATGATATTTCATTTGAATCGGATAGTGATGATCTAGATGATATTTCGCTTGACTTAGATGACCTCGATGATGATTTAAATGAATATGATACAGAGGTTTCTTTAGAGGGGCTGGATGATGAATTTGAGTTTGATTTAGATTTAGATGAAAGTACGGACTCAGACTCTAATGAGGATACAGGTGGTGATTACAACCTTGTTGATGAGATGAGTGCCGATCTTGATAGATTGGATACTGACCTAGATGACAACGATGATTTAGATATCAGCTTAGACACCGATTTAGATGATGAGCTGGATATTAGTCTAGATACAGATTCACTTACCGAAGTTGATCTTTCTGATGAAAGTATGGAGGACGGCCTCACTAGTGCTTTAGGTGATATTGAGCTCGATGGAGACCTAGAGGAATTTGAAACAGAAGATAGTAGTGACTCATCTGACCTTGAGTTTGATTTAGATTTTGAGGCAGCTGATGCCGCGTTAGAAGAAGCTGAGCCACTTGTTGAGACCAACCTTGCCGACATTGACGAAGACGATCTCGATTTTGATACGCCGCCTTCAGAAGATCTTGATCTCGCGAGTCTCGATGAAGAAATCGATGCAATGACCGCGGACCTTGATGAGCCATTACCTTTGGACGACATGAATGGTGATGACTCAGTAACTGATGATTTTGATCTTGATATTGATTTACCATCAAACGAAGATGAGCCTACAGAATTAACTGGCCTAGCATCGGAAGATACCTTAGACGCATTGACCGATAATGATGATGAGGCAATGGATATCCTTGCCAGTAATGAGTTAGACGAGTTAACCGGTTTAGACGATACCGCTGAAGATGAACTGTCAGATGACGATGTCACGGTCGTTTCTGCCATGCAGGAGGCGTCTATTTCTCAAGAGGAAGAGCTTGATTTCCTTGAGGAGTCTGATGAAGTTTCGACCAAGTTAGATTTGGCGAAAGCTTATATCGATATGGGCGATAGAGAAGGTGCCGAAGACATTCTCAAAGAAGTTGTTGAAGAAGGTAATGCTGATCAGAAATCTGAAGCAGAAGAATTAATGCGCACTATGTAATATTCTTTAATTTTAATAAGACCCGCGCTGTTGTGCTCGGGTCTTTTTTATGTGCAGGATGTACGGTATCCCGCGGTTGCATGGATGCAAAAGAGCGGGGCATTGCTTACTAGCCCGTTTCATATTTTCCTAATCTATTTGTTTAGAATCTATTCTTTCCATGTTAAAACCCTACAAGCGCAATGGTGAAGTATTAGACCCCATCCAGTTTCCAGAAGGGATGCAGCGTATTGCATTAGGTGTGGAGTACAATGGTAGTCTTTTTCGTGGCTTTCAAGCCCAGAATTCTGGCGTGCCCACTGTTCAGCAAGCACTTGAATCCTCGCTGAGTAAAATTTGTGATGAAGCGATCACTCTGGTGTGTGCGGGGCGGACGGATATGGGGGTACATGCCACCAACCAGGTTATCCACTTCGATACCTTAGCGATTCGACCAGAAAAAGCGTGGTTGCGAGGAGCTAATACACATTTACCCAGGGGTGTGACTATTCGCTGGTCGCAGACGGTGCCTCCTACTTTTCATTCACGTTTTAGTGCGTGTTCGAGAACCTATCGCTATGTGATTTACAACGTCGCAACCCCCTCGGCTTTGATGGACAACCTTGTTACTTGGGATCGGCGTCGCTTAGATATTGATGCGATGATAGCGGGAAGTCGTTATTTGTTGGGTGAGCATAACTTTAATGCATTTCGTGGAGCGGACTGTCAAGCGAAAAATCCTGTCAGACGTATCGATATCATTGATATTCAGCGTTTCGGGGATTTTATCGTCATAGAAGTCATGGCTACAGCCTTTCTCTATCATATGGTGCGTAACATTGTTGGGGTATTGTCTGCCGTAGCGGCGGGAGAAAAGCCAGCCAAGTGGGTAAAAGAAGTACTAGACAGCCAGGATCGACGATGTGGTGGAGTAACGGCGCCAGCGGCGGGCTTGTATCTGGTTGAAGTGGAATATGCTTCTCACTTTGGTATTCCCTCCTGTCCTAAAGGCCCCTATATTTTAGCGGGCCTGCTTTAACCTAAATTAGTCATCAACCTGTATTAATCATCGTTCGCGGTTAAGTGTCAAATCTGTTAACATGCGCGCTATTTTTCGTCATTTCCTACTGGTGAAATGTGCTGTAGATACTTGCTTGGGCTTGAATCTTGAGTAAGGTATCTATGAGTGGCGGATTACTCTGAGCTAAATTTTCATGCGTGTTAAGATTTGTGGTTTAACCGAAGTCGATACTGCCGTCCATGCTGTAAAAGCGGGCGCGGATGCCATCGGCCTGGTTTTTTATGCCCCCAGTTCTCGCTATGTGAGTAATCAAATTGCGGCTGAGATTGCCCGTGCAGTGGGGCCATTTGTGACAATAGTCGGCTTGTTTGTTGATGCCAGTCAGCAAAGCATTGAAGACGTTATCAGGGAGGTCCCCCTAAGCCTTCTACAGTTTCACGGAAATGAATCTCCTGACTTTTGTCAGCAGTTTACACGACCTTACATAAAAGCCATTCGCATGCGTGCGGATGTGGACATAGAGCATGAGATCAAGAGATATTCCTCTGCATCTGGCTTATTACTGGATGCCTATATACCAGGCATTCCCGGTGGCACTGGCGAAACATTCGATTGGCAGCACTTTCCAAAAGTAGCTCCGCTACCGCTTATTCTTGCCGGTGGTCTACATGCTGATAACGTGGCTGAAGCCATTCAAAAAACGCGCCCTTATGCCGTTGATGTCAGTGGTGGAGTTGAGTCATCTCCTGGTATGAAAGATGCGAAAAAGATAACGGCTTTTATTACAAATGCCAAAAAAGCGTAAAGAGACTTTAGTAAAAAATAAAGTCATTTTTTGTAAAGGCTTTTTAAAAAAATTGATTAGCGAATAGTTGATGGAGTCATAGTGTGAATGATTTAACCTCGGCAGAGAATATTGATTATTCTTGTTTCCCCGACGAAAAAGGGCATTTTGGAATTTACGGTGGGCGTTTTGTCTCAGAAACACTGATATCGGCATTAGATGAATTGACGGCAATGTATCGCCGCCTTAAAGATGATCCCGATTTTCAGGCAGAATTTGATAAAGATATGGCACATTACGTTGGACGGCCTTCACCACTTTATCATGCTCAACGTTGGAGCCAGGAAATTGGCGGTGCTCAAATTTATCTTAAACGAGAAGACCTCAATCATACCGGTGCCCATAAAGTTAACAATACGATTGGTCAGGCTTTATTAGCAAAATATTCTGGGAAAAAGCGTGTTATTGCTGAAACAGGTGCCGGACAACATGGTGTTGCCAGTGCAACGGTAGCTGCGCGCTTGGGTTTAGAGTGCGAAGTCTTTATGGGAGCTGAGGATGTACAGCGACAGTCCCTCAACGTTTATCGTATGAAGTTGTTGGGCGCCAAAGTGAATGCTGTAACCAGTGGTACCCAAACCCTGAAAGACGCCATGAATGAAGCCATGCGTGATTGGGTGACCAATGTTGATGATACCTTTTACATTATTGGAACGGTTGCAGGTCCTCACCCTTATCCGCAATTAGTACGCGACTTTCAATCAATTATTGGTCGTGAAGCCCGTCAACAATCACTAGAGCAAACAGGAAAATTGCCTGATTTATTGGTGGCTTGTGTGGGTGGTGGTTCAAATGCAATTGGTTTGTTTCACCCTTTCTTGAACGATGAAAGCGTCAGTATGGTAGGTGTTGAAGCGGGTGGTGATGGCGTGGAAACCGGCCGTCATGCGGCACCATTGAATGATGGCGTTCCCGGTGTTTTACATGGTAATCGCACTTACCTAATGGAAGATGAAAATGGTCAAATTATTGATACGCATTCAGTATCAGCTGGCTTGGATTACCCTGGCGTTGGTCCTGAGCATGCGTGGTTAAAAGATTTAGGGCGCGTTGATTATGTCGCCGTGAATGATGATGAAGCACTGGCGGCTTTTCGTGAATTGACCTTGGTCGAAGGTATTATGCCTGCCTTAGAAACCAGTCATGCACTTGCTTATACAAAGCAGCGTGCAGCAACCATGAAGCCAGATGAGATCATCGTGGTCAATTTATCAGGTCGTGGTGATAAAGATATTCTCACGATGGCAAAGCTAGATAATATTGTGCTGTAGCTTTTTGGCAGAGCAAAAAACAGTTTTAAAAAAGAGACCGAAATGAATCGAATTACACAGTGCATGAATGCACTTCAAGCAGAAGGTAAAAAAGCCTTTGTTGCCTATATTGTTAGCGGAGATCCTAGACCTTCTATCACCTTGCCTGCGATGCATAAATTGGTAGAGCAAGGGGTTGATATTATTGAGCTAGGTGTTCCTTTTTCAGACCCCATGGCTGAGGGGGAAGTGATTCAGCTCGGCCACGAGCGCGCTTTACAACACCGGGTTAGTTTGACTAGTACGATTGCTCTCGTGAAGCAATTTCGTGAGGAGAATCAGCAAACACCCGTTGTTTTGATGGGTTATGCTAACCCTATTGAACGCAAAGGCTACAGTGTGTTTGCTAAGGAGGCGGCTGATGCCGGTGTCGATGGTGTGTTAACCGTTGATCTCCCTCCAGAAGAGGCTCAAGGCTTAAACGAAGAGCTCAAGCACGTGGGTCTGGAGAATATATTTTTGCTGGCACCGACAACGACTGCGGCAAGAATTCGCGAAATTGTTTCCATGGCCAGTGGCTTTATTTATTACGTTTCCCTTAAAGGTGTCACTGGTGCTGGTCACTTAGATATAGACTCCGTTAAAAATAAAATGGCGGCTATTCGCAAGGCAACGGACTTACCTTTGTGTGTTGGTTTTGGTATTAAAGATGGCGTATCAGCAAAAGCAGTCGCTGAGTATGGTGATGGTGCTGTTGTTGGCAGTGTATTTGTTGATAGAATGGGCGCCCTTAAGGAAGCCAGTGATGAAGATCTGCTCAATGCAGTGGGTGACATCGCTGCAAATATCCGATCAGGGCTTGACGGATAGGCCAAAAATATAAGCAATGATCAACTAAAACGCTAAAACGAGAGAAAAATGAGCTGGTTAGACAAAATTGTTCCCACTAAAGCACGCTCACAGGGCAGTAGTGGTAGCCGTGTGCCCGAAGGGCTTTGGAAAAAGTGCGTTAAATGCAGTGCGGTATTATACCGTCCTGAGCTGGAGAGGAACGTAGACGTCTGTCCAAAATGCGACCACCATTTTCGTATTGGCGCTCGCCGCCGTCTGGATATTTTTCTTGATGAAGATAATAGAGAAGAATTAGTGACAGATGTTGAGCCCATTGATCGCTTAAATTTTAAAGATATCAAGAAATATAAAGATCGTTTAAGTGACGCTCAAAAGAAAACGGGTGAAAAAGATGCATTAGTTGCCATGAAAGGTTTACTTAAAGGTATGCCCGTCGTTGCAGTTGCCTTTGAATTTTCTTTTCATGGTGGCTCCATGGGCTATGTTGTTGGCGAAAAATTTACTCGTGCTGCGCAAGTTGCCTTGGAGGAAAATATTCCTCTTATTTGTTTTTCGGCTACCGGCGGCGCACGTATGCAAGAAGCCTTGATATCGCTTATGCAAATGGCAAAAACCAGTGCCGTGATCGAGCGTTTAAAACAACAAGGCACACCCTATATTTCGTTTATGACTGACCCTGTCTATGGTGGGGTTTCTGCTAGTTTGGCCTTATTGGGCGATATTAATGCCGCGGAGCCTGGTGCGCGAGCAGGGTTTGCTGGCCCTAATATTATTGAGCAAACCATTCGTCAAAAATTGCCGAAAGGCTTTCAGCGTAGTGAATTTTTATTAGAACATGGTGCGATCGATTTGATTATTCACCGTAAAGATTTACGCGACAAGCTTGCTTCTCTGTTGTCGATGTTTTCCTATTACACCCAGCCACCTGTTCTCGAACCTGATGCCATTATGCCTAGTACAGAATCGGATCCAACCGAGTCCTATGACCAGGATGATGCATCGGTTTAATGAGTCGCTTTGGCAATAAGCTGTGTGATTGGCTTCATTGGTTAGAACAGTTACATCATAAAGATATTGATCTAGGTCTGGATCGTGTTTATCAGGTCGCTGTTGCTATGGAAGTGCTGTGTGCTCCTAGTGCGATTAGTCATCAGTATTCTGGCGCATTAAACGCTCCTCCGGGTACCAGGGTTATTACTATTGCGGGTACTAACGGTAAAGGCTCTTGTGTGAAAACACTGGAGCAAGCCTTGTTGATTGAAAACTTGCTTGAGAACTTTTCTGCCGCTGATGCTATCGTTGGTAGCTACACCTCTCCACACCTACATCACTATTCTGAACGTATCCGCATTAACGGTGAGCCCGTTGCCGATGAATTAATTTGTGAAGCTTTTAGCGCAATAGATGAGGCCCGCCGGGATATATCATTAACATATTTTGAATTCGGTACGCTTGCGGCATTGTGGATTTTTGTGCAAAAACAAGTGCCCTACATTTTATTGGAAGTGGGTTTGGGTGGACGCTTGGATGCCGTCAATATTGTTGACGCAGATATTGCTATTATCACGTCAATCGGTATAGATCATCAGGATTGGCTGGGTGACGATCGCGATACAATTAGTAAAGAAAAATTAGGTATCGCACGTAAGACGCGCCCGCTGATTATTGCAGAAACAGAGTTAACCCCCAGCTTGGTTGATGCTACTCAGTATTATGATGGTGATTGTGCAGGAAAGAGTTTTACTGTTGATATTCTCGATGAGCAGCAATGGTGCTTTAGCAATAAAGAGATCAATAGGGTGTTGCCGCGTCCCTCTTTGCCGTTGACTAGTGTGGCTGCGGCGCTGGTAGCATTAAATTATTTGAAGGCTTTACCTAGTGAAGGCCAAGTAAAAGCACTGATGGGGCAGCTGTCACTTGCAGGTCGCTTTCAAAAAACACTGGTTCAGGGGGTAGAGGTTATCTATGACGTTGCGCATAACCCTGCAGCGGCTGAGCACTTAGCCTGTCAACTCCAGGCTTTTCCGTTGCCTGCGGGAGGCCACGCTAATGCCGATCAGTTTGGTCAGCAAGAGTGCCTAAGTAAACGATGTGGTAAAACTTATGCAGTATTCGCATTAATGGCGGATAAAGATGATGATGCTATGATTGCGTCTTTATTGCCCGCGATTGATACCTGGTTTTTAGGGGATTTAGCCGATGTGCCAAGAGCAAAAAAAGCGGATTTATTGTCAGAAACGCTCAAGCGATATGGGGCCGATATC
>JBNKUQ010000026.1:10142-35635 GCA_050298695.1 Cellvibrionaceae bacterium | reverse complement strand
CAAGCTCACGGACATTACCCGACCAATGATGCTGGCAGAGCGACATAATAGCAGCAGAGTTAAATCGTACAGAGCCACGTTTTTCGTTCTCTAATCGAGCAATAATCTCGTTTAACAAAAGGGGAATATCTTCACGACGCTCAGCTAGTGATGGCATTTCAATAGGGAACACATTGAGCCGATAAAATAAGTCTTCTCGGAAGGTTCCCTCTTCAATCATACTTTCTAAGTCACGATGAGTCGCGGCAATAATGCGGACATTGGTCTCTTGGGACTTATTGGCACCGACACGCTCAAAGCATTTCTCTTGTAAAACCCGCAAAATTTTAACTTGCATATTCAGTGGCATATCGCCGATTTCATCCAGAAACAAAGTACCGCCTTCAGCCATTTCAAAGCGCCCCGCTCGTGAACTAATAGCGCCAGTAAAAGCCCCTTTTTCATGGCCAAATAGCTCACTTTCTAACAACTCAGCAGGAATAGCTCCACAATTAACGGGTACAAAAGGTCCATCACGACGGGGAGAATGGTAATGTAGATTACGAGCAACCACTTCTTTACCTGTTCCTGATTCACCGGTCACTAGAACAGTGACATCTTTATCGGCTACTTGGGACATCATATCCCGCACGGAACGAATGCTACGACTGGTTCCGACTAGACTGCGAAACAAATGAGGAGGTCTTCGACTAGGCTGTTGTCTGGCAAGAGTCTGGGCTTGATGAAAACACTGTACACGGTACAAAGTATCGACTAGTTGATTGTAACTAGGTGGTGTTTCTAAGGTTGCTATTATCTTTTGGCGTAACTGGTTATCAATATTATCGATGGGAATAAAATGACTATCGCTGTCACAAAGTAAAACAACCGCTGCTAACTCACTAACAGAAAGTAGTTTTGTTAAATAATTTTCGATATTAGTTTTACTTTTGAATTGCTCAGAATTGGTATCTACCTGAATAAAAACCGCGCTAACTTGGCTAGCTTCTACGCTTTCTATATCAGACTGCCAATGATGGTTATCCGTTATTACAACCGCTTCCCCCAAAAAATCGAAGATGACTTTCATCTCCTCGCGGCGATTGGGATTGTCATCAACCAGCACTATTCTGGAGTCTTTTTTCGCCGGCTTGCTTTCTTTAGCAATATCTTGGTTTTCATCTATTAGCATAGAGCCTTCCTAATACTTATTATGGAAATACTATTATCTGTATCTAACTGAGTAAGGAATGGATCTAGTGTCAATCTAATACCCAGTCACTATTAGGAATAGCCAACAAAATAGGGAAAGTCAAATAAATGACAGCGTTTGGAAATAAAACACTGATTAATGGTCATTTTCGGGAAATGCGCGTATTACCCCTGAGGCTGATGATTTTCTTCTTTCCCATAGAGGCAGCATAGGTTTGATAAATCCTTATATAGCTTAATCACCTGGCCTAGCTCGTTTAATAACGCACGTGGAGAACGTTCGCTATCTTGAACTGCAGTATCAATCTCATCAAACAAGTCTGATTCAACTTCAATGATCTTAGCAATCTCACCCGCTTTCATTAACTCAGCAAGTTCACGACGTTTTCTCATTAAAGATAATTGTGACATAGGGATGACGGACATACTAACCTCAGTGATATTTTCATCTTCACTAAGGGTAACGGCCGATTAGACAAAATCTTTAATGACTTCCTATCCTACAAGGAAATAACTACTCCCTTGAAAAGCGCTTATTAAGCCTCTTGTGCAATGCCAACCCAGCCGTTATGTACTTCCGCTAGTAACTTACGCACCTCATCCAATACAGCGATAGGAGCAGCATTACTATTGATTGAATCTAGCTTATCGACTATGTACTCATAAAGTATGTCTAAGTTAACAGCAATCTCTCCACCATTTTCAAAATTTAAACTATCGCGTAAACCACCAACAATGCCTATGGTTTTTTGCACTAATATCGCTGCCTCATCCACATCACCTTCATCTAATCTGGAAATGGCTTGGTCTACACGCTCTAGCGCGCCATCTAATAACATAGTAATCACTTGATAAGGAGTAATTTCATCAACATGCGTAGGTGACGCTTTAATTTGAGTAACTGAAATAGTCATAATCTTTCCTCTGTACTATTCTTAGGAGTAAATTTGGTAGAGAAACGGCAAAAAGTCGCCACTCTACCTACTGATTTAGCTAAAGGCATAGAACGTGCCAAACTTTAATTTCTTTTATATTTAATAAAAATTTGGCATTAAAATTGCTGAATGATAAATATCAAACTAATAAATAGAGTAAGTTGTCAAAAAGTCGACATTAGTAAGGATAAATCAAACAAGGCTAAGTTAAATAAATCACTTATGATGAGAAGATATTATGGCGTTTAACCAGATACCCGTTATTGGTCTCATCCCTGCAAGAGCAGGTTCGAAAGGTATAAAAGATAAAAATATTATTGAATTAAGAGGGAAACCTCTTATAGCGTACTCCATAGAGGCAGGCATTAAATCTAATTTTGTTGACAATGTTGTCGTTTCAAGTGACAGCTTAAATATTCTTGATATAAGCGCACAAATTGGAGCGACAGTTATTAACCGCCCTGCACACTTAGCAACAGATAGTGCCAATATAAACGATTGCATTTTTCATGCGATACAAGAGCTTAACTTAGAACAAGCGTATATCATACTGCTACAGGCCACATCCCCTCTTCGCTCCGCAGAACATATCGATGCTGCTTTTGAACTACTAAAAGAACAAAATGCAAAAAATTTAGTTAGCGTATTTGAAGTCAACCATCATCCTTATAAAAGTTACTTACATGAAGGGAAATATTTAAAACCTCTTATTAGTAAAGAATATCTCCACAAAAACAGGCAAGAGCTACCTAATGTTTATCAACCTAATGGTGCCATCTACATTTTTACCGTTGAAAATTTTTTAATCCAGCAACGCATTCCAGATGAAGAGGTTATTCCTTATATCATGCCCCAAGCAATTAGCATCGATATAGACACCTATGATGATTTAAAACATATCGAATATTATATTGAAGAGCATTGAGTATCTTATGCCATATCCTGAATTTAATATTGCAGATAGACCTGTAGGTTATGAACATAAACCACTCGTGATTGCTGAAATAGGTATTAATCATGAAGGTAGCCTAGATACAGCATGCGAAATGGTTGATGCGGCTTATCAGGCTGGTGCAGAAATAATTAAACATCAAACTCACGTCATCGAGGACGAAATGAGTCAGGCAGCAAAACAGGTTATACCTGGCAATGCTGACGTTTCTATTTACGAGATTATGAATCGCTGCGCCCTATCGGAAAGCGAAGAGAGAGAACTACAGAATTATGTTGAAAAAAAAGGGATGATATTCATCAGCACACCTTTTTCACGAGCAGCGGCTAACCGTTTGCACGATATGAATATTCCTGCGTACAAAATAGGCTCGGGAGAATGTAATAACTACCCCTTAATTGAACATATAGCCCGTTTTGGTAAGCCTGTAATTTTAAGCACAGGTATGAATTCAATTAAAAGTATAGAAAAGTCTGTTGCTATTTTAAGAAAGCACCAAACACCTTACGCTTTATTGCACTGTACCAATGTATACCCTACTCCGTATAAATTAGTACGACTCGGTGCCTTGACTGAATTAACAAAGTGCTTTCCTGATGCAGTGGTAGGGCTATCAGATCACACCTTGGATAATTATTCCTGTCTTGGAGCAATAGCACTAGGCGCGTCTATCCTAGAACGACATTTCACAGACAGTAAAGATCGTCCCGGGCCTGATATTGTTTGCTCAATGACGCCTAATGAATTAACTGAGCTAATTCAAGGTTCAAAGGCTTTAGCTGAAGCTCGGGGGGGGCATAAAGACGCCATTCCCGAAGAACAAGCAACTATAGATTTCGCTTTTGCCACAGTGGTAACTACAAAGCATATTAAAAAAGGAGAAAAAATCACCGAAGATAATATATGGGTTAAAAGACCAGGCACAGGGTATTTCAAAGCAGAAAAGTATCAGGATCTATTAGGTTTAACTGCCGCAAAAGATATTGATAATGATACACATATTGATATAACCGATATCAGTGGGTACGAAAGTGAATAAAAATAGAATAATTACATTTATCACAGGAACACGTGCCGATTTTGGGAAGTTAAAGTCTCTTATTAATGAATTAATTGATAATACTGACTACACAATTCATATTTTTGTGACCGGCATGCATATGCTCGCGCAATATGGTTATACCTGCTCTGAAGTTGAAAAATGCGGATTCAAGAATATATATAAATACATTAACCAAAACACGAATGACACAATGGATACCGTTCTTTCAAAGACAGTCGCTGGATTTTCTGATTACGTAAAAGAAATTAATCCTGATATGATTGTCGTTCATGGAGATCGTGTTGAAGCCATGGCCTGCGCCATTGTAGGAAGTTTAAATAATATTCTCGTTTCTCATATTGAAGGCGGCGAGTTGTCAGGGACTGTTGATGAAATTATTCGCCATGCCATTAGCAAACTATCGCACCTGCATTTTGTTGCTAATATACAATCAAAAAATAGACTCATCCAACTTGGTGAGGAAGAATCCAATATTCATATTATTGGCTCTCCAGATTTTGACATTATGGTTTCTAAAAAACTTCCAAACATAAACCATGTCAAAGATTATTACGACATTACATTTGATAGTTACCACATACTATTATTTCATTCAGTGACTACAGAAATAGAAAAATTAAAAAAACAGACAAAGACATTGATTAAGTCTATTACCAAAACAAATGAAAACTTTGTTGCCATCTACCCTAATAATGACCCAGGGTCAAGCATCATTATTAACGAATATAAAAAGCTCGAAAAAAATGAGCATATTAAACTTTTTCCGTCCATGCGATTTGAATACTTTTTAACTTTGCTAAAAAACTGTACTAGCATTATCGGAAATTCAAGCGCAGGAATCAGAGAAGCGCCCTTTTATAAAGTACCCAGCGTTAACATTGGTTCTAGACAAAATAATCGATCGTCTTCAGAAAGTATTATTAATATAGAATTTGTTGAAAAAGATATAATGCAAGCATTCAAAAGAATTAAAAATATTCACTTTGACAAAAGCTCAAACAATGAATTTGGCGAAGGAGATAGCAATATTAAATTTTGCAAAATACTAAAAAATAATAAAATATGGAATACAAATACTCAGAAATATTTTGTTGATCTACAACATATTCAACAGAATCAATCAAATCATCATAGCAATATTAGCATTTAACAAACAAGGCAAGGTAATGATGACTCAAAAGAGCAACGAAACTATCGACCAAACTCTGCTTCAAGCAGAAGCGATGAAAGCCCAATTAGAGCTATCATTACAATTTAAAAAGAACATGCTTTTTTTTAGTCAAAATTCACCAAGAGTGTATGAACAATATAAAAACTATCAACCAGAAAACCAGAAAGTCTTCTATGACACTAAAGGCTATGTGAATTTATTAAATATCAAATCTCAAAAGCCTGTTTTTGAAGAAAACCCTGTTAATTTTGCTAAAAACCGGGTTAAAGACTTTATAGAAAAGCCGTCTAAATTTAATTTAGGCTATAAACATGTTGAAACCTGGAACGAAAAACATATCCATTTAGAACTCACTAACTCTCTACTGGATGAATATAACGCACTTAATATTAACGACAACCCCGCCAGCATGGAAATAATGGGGTTTGTTGTGATGATTGGCTGTGGCCTTGGCTATCATATTACAGAGCTTATTAAATCTAAAAACGTACAAAATTTATATATTTATGACGGCAATAAAGATTCCTTCTATGCTTCTTTGTATACAACTGACTGGGAATTTATTATTCGTCATATTAAAGGAAAAGGCGGCGTTATCAAGTTAACCGTAGGTGAAACCTGTTTTCATGCTTTATCAAGCATGCGTAATTTAGCCAAAGAAATTGGTCTTTTTAATATCGCCACATCCTATGTATTTATGCACACGCGCAGCGAGGACAATCTGTTATTTTTTAATAGTTACCGGAAAGATTTTCATCTCAATGGCGCAGGGATGGGTTTTTTCGATGACGAACAAGTCAGCTTCGCGCATACTATAGCCAATATTCAAGCAAAGCTGCCCGTTTTTTTTCCTAGTTCAAATACTTCATTGGATTTACCACCCGTTATTTTAGTGGGCAATGGCCCCTCTCTGGATAATCTAGAAGAATTTATTAAATCCAATCAAGAGCATTGTCTAATTGTATCCTGCGGCTCTGCAATCAATTCACTATTTAAAATGGGTATTAAACCTGATATTCATATTGAAATGGAACGCAGTCGAACCATTGCTATATGGCGATCCAAAGACATTGATCCCGCTTATCTTAAATCTATACCACTATTAGTACTGAATACTATTTCACCTGAAACCATTGCTTTATTTAAAGAGGCCAGAATGGCCATCAAACCAAATGATTTAGGTGGCATATTAATGAAACAGGAATTAAGTAAAGAGCAATATTTTGAGCTGGGTTTTTGCAATCCCACAGTAGCAAATTGTGCTATTACCTATATTGGAAACCTTGGTTTCAAAGAAATTTACTTGGCAGGGACAGACTTTGGTATGGTTTCACCAGAGTCTCATCACTCAAAACATAGTGTCCATAGTAATATCACAAAAATATTTCATACGTCAAAAAATGATGCCACTGCCGACTACACCTACAGCGAGGGTCAATATCCGAGACCAGGCAACTTTGTTGACGAAGTATTTACAACAAACACACTGGATATGGCGAGAAGTAATATTGAGTATTATCTTAAAAGTAATAGCGATATTATTTGTTACAACCCTAACAACGGTATAAAAATTGATGGGGCTATTACAGTCAAACCTGAAGACCTTCCTAGCTTTGCTAAGAACTTCGATAAACCATCGATAATTTCTGCATTATTTTCGGAAAATTTTATTGAAATTGACAGTAGAAAATTTGATAAAAGTTATATAAAAAATAAACATATTAATCCTATATTTAAAGTTAGAAATGGATTTTTACTACCAGACAATTGCAATAATATCACGGATTTACATAAGCACTTAACTCGAATTTTTACCAATCTTAAACACCTAGAAGAAAAAGGCTTAGCCTGTCATTTATTAATTGTTGGCAGTACCCAAGTGCACCTTGCCCTACTCTATTTTTATTGCTCTAGAACTAAAGACAAAAACTCTTTTCAAGAATGCTTTGATATTGGCAAAAATAAATATCACTTACTGATGGATAAATTACTTGCATTTATAAAAGAACGTCCCTTTGAACTTGACGACAGTACGGTTACCTTTAAATAAATATGCCTACCTTTCATTGCAATCAATTAATTAGCGATATTTTTTCAGACTTTAAGGATGATGCTTATCTAGAAAAAACTGGTTTATATAACGCACTGAATATATCTATGGTAGAAGCCAAAAAGTGTCTACAGTGTAAACCGAAAAAAAACGCTATATGAGAATGTTGACCCCAATAATAAAATTCCTCTTGCTACAGAGATAGATGATTTACTACGCTTACATTATTTAGTTAAGTCTAGAAAAGTACTTACGGTAATGGAGTTTGGTACAGGTAAATCGTCGACGGTGTTTGCACATGCTATTAGCGCGAATAAATCACTTTATAATGAATACGTAAAAGACAATATCCGCCGCCAACATGCGTTTGAGCTACACTGCATTGATGATGATAGTGAATGGTTAGAACATACCAAGCTTAACTTCCCTGATACTTTTTTAAGTGTGACACACTTTCATTACTGCCCTACTGAAATCGGACACTTTAACCATCGCTTGTGCACTTACTATTGCAATCTACCGAATATTGCGCCCGATGTTATTTACCTCGACGGACCCTCTCAATTTTCACCTTCGGGTGACTTGAGGGGTTTACACACTGCGGATATGGATAGAATGCCGATGTCAGCCGATATTTTGGTGATGGAACACTTTTTAGCGCCAGGAACACTCATCATTGTGGATGGAAGAACCGCCAACGCGCGCTTTTTATTGTGTAATTTACAGCGACATTGGGCGTATCAATACTCAGAAGAGTTTGATCAGCATTTTTTTGAATTGAGAGAAGAACCCTTGGGTATATATAACCGAGCCTACCTTGAATTTGCGCTCAACCCATTCTGGACAAGTCGCTAATGTCGCCCTGTTGGACCTATTATTGTACTTGCGACGCCATTTCTTTCCAGCCACTGCTTAATTCACCAATCAATGATGAGCACTCATCTAAAATCCCAACATCATTCTTGAGGTGAGCTTGCCATAATTGACGCTGTACATAATCATAAAGCTCATCTAAGCGTGTAGCTAATTCACTATTTTCATCGGTATTAAGTGAATCTCGCAAACCCAAAAGAATACCGACAGCCTGATTCACCTTGGCACTTTTTAATTCGATATTTTTTTGCTCAATAGCCCCTTTCATTTGTGCTATACGCTCAAGTAAACCATCGTAGAGCATTTGTATTAATTGGTGGGGCGAAGCACCTGCAACAGCAGCGTTCACTTTAACGTCAGCATAACCTTTAAGAGCAACTTGAGCATTCACTTCTTACTTCTCCAGAAAACCTTAACAAGCGTGTTATATAGGTTATCGGCAAAAACACCCTGTACTTTAATAAAATGATGCATTAATTATCCTTACCACTGTCAAGCAAGCTAGACAAGGTGGTTTCAAGAAAATCGCTGCTTTGCTGTAGACTACGGACAATAGCTTCCATGGCGATAAACTGTGCTGAAAGCCGCTCATAGTAGGCATCTATACGACGGTCTAAACGGTCTTGATCAGTGTCTAAATCTTCTAAATCACTGTCTAATGACTCTTCACGTAAATCAATAACGCCATCATTAATCAAGAATCGTTCTATCAGGCGTTCTAATTCGCCACCAAAGCCTCGTGAGAAGTTAACGGTTGCCGAGGTCGCATTTTCCCCAATCACTAATGCTAAACTCTCCGCATCTTCACCCAGCGCGGGCAATAAGACATTGCCTGAGCCAAAGGCAACAACCCCATCCACAGTCCCTGCGACATTGATACCAGCGGTGGCGGTACCGGCGGCTAAGCCAATATCAGCCGCACTGGTCCCAACATTGATAAAACTCACTGTGGAACTGGTACCGTATTTAGTTGATTCTACGGTAAAGGCATCGGTACCCGAGTCATAACTCACTTCAACAGCCTGTCCCGCTGCGCTGAGCGTTGCATCTGTATTAATTTGGGTTTCTAAATACGCTGCCAATTCATCTTTATCGGCAAATGATTGTCCAGAGAGACTAATGCTCGCTGAAGCCGTTCCATTTACCGCAATGACGAAATTAAAGTCTCCTGATGAATCACCTTGAGTCAGTGATCCAGTAGTAATTCCAAGGTTAGCGGCTTGGCTACCTATCGCTGTTGCATTAGCGAGAGTAGAGGTATCACCAGTACTTGCAGAAGTAATCACAAAACTACTTCCATCGTAGCTAACGGTGACACTAGCACCGGCACCAGAGAGAGTGGCATCGGCATTGATTTGTGTTTCTATTTCTGTAGCCAAGGCATCATAACTGCCATAACTACCGGGTGTTAGACTGATCGTACCCGATGTCGTGCCGTCCACTGCAATAGTAAAATCGTAGTCATTTGCGCCACCGGTTCCCGCTGTAGAGCTGCCGGTACTGATACCTAAATCATCCGCATTAATACCCACGGCAGTGAGTGAAACATTGGATGCCGCACCTGTTGTTGACGACGTAAAAACGAAATGGTCTGTATCATAAGTAACGGTGACACCTGAAATATTGGTGTCGTTATTGATCGCCGTTTGTAAAGCCGTTGCCATATCCCCATAACTTGCATAATCGGCAACAGGCAGACTGATATTTGCCGCGGATGCAACACCATCAACAGTTATCGAAAAGTCATAATCGTTGGCACCGGCACCTAAGGTCGCTAAATTTAGTGGCAAGGTTGCTGTTCCAGCGGTGAAATTTCCAGAACTGGAAACAAAATCACTTAAAGGCTCAGTAATTGCGGCACCAGTCAGTACAGCGTTAGTATCAGAAGCCGAGTCGGCAGCGATATCCGCGAGTAGAGTATCTGATGAATCGACACCGACCAAATTACCTTTTGCGGGAGCTTGAGTGATAACCACTGCATATTCTCCACTCAAGGTATTTGCACCGTAACTATTAATCGTTATTTGATCGGAGCTTGAATCGGTAACAGGAATAAATAAGTTTTTAAATAAATCATAGTTATCATCAATAGCATCGGTAAACGTATCTTCATCGATTGAGAAAGTACCATCTAATTCGGTACGAATACCTACATTAGTGAGCGCTAAAAAGTCACTATCTAAACCCGGCACATCAGCGACTAACAACTGCCTTATTTGTGAAGGGATATTTTTCGCTAAGGTATCACCATACAAGCTACCTTTTTCACCAGTTTCTTCATTATCACCGATTAATGGCTCAAGAGTTTCTAGAAATAGGTTATAAGCTTCAACAAAATCTCGTACCGATTGTTCAGCAGAGGTTTTATCTTCTTCAATACTAACGTTAACCGTTTCGCCAACACCAGTTGCACCGGAAAGCGTAAACTCAAAACCATCAATCACATCGTCAATAGTATTTGTTGTACGAGTCACACTTAAACCATTTACGGTAAATTCAGCATCCTGGCCTATTTGATTTTGCGTCATTTGAAACGCACCCGCATCAAATGCAAAGCGCGATAAACCACTGCTATCGGTGTTATTACCATCATCATCGCTAGCCGTGATTTGCAGTTGATTATTAAGTCCAGATTCAGCACGAATCACAAGTCGATAACTGGAACCATCGTTAATAATGCTCGCTTGCACACCAAAATCAGCATCATTAATGGCATTAGCTAAACCAGTGAGAGAATTGTTACTCGCGTCAATCGTGATAGTTTGCGATGCCTTAGTCGCATCTGCGGTAAATGTCGTTGGATCCGCAGGTGGCGTTACTGTATTCCAGCTACCGAAATTAAAAGTCAATGTGCCTTGACCAACAGCATCCGATGGGTCAGAGAAAGTAGCATCAGTGGATAATGATTGTGCTTGAGCCAACTGATCGATAGTAAAGGTATAGTCACCTGTTTGGGCTTCAGGGTTTAAGCTGACAGGAATAAAAGCGGTACTATCCGTAAAGGAAGCGCTTTTACTATTGAAGGTATCGGCATTACCTAAGGTTGCTGCTGCATCTTGCAAAGTAGATAGCGCACTACTCAATAAACCAAGATCAGAGATTTGCGTCTCGATTGTTTCACGCTTGCTATCGATACGTTCTTGAGGAGCAGAGCGCTCAGCTTCTACCAACTGGTCAACTAAGGCCAGCGTATCAATTCCCGACCCTGCGCCCAGTAAGTTAACAATATTTTGTGACATAGGAGACTCCGAACAACAACGCTAACAACATGTCTTATACATGTTATCGGCCTCAACACCTTTACCTTTAACACAAACGACAAAAGGTGCACGTAAAATACATGCACCTAAACCTTTTTCACTGCTACTCGACCAAAGTTACTGACAGGTTTCTATACCCACTAATTAGCCATGAGCATCCAGCAAGTGAAGTGTTTGATTTTCTTTCAATTTTTGTGCCAAATTCAAAAAGATATCTTCCGGTATTTGACGAATTAACTCACCTGATTCTTGATCGCGTACACGAATGATAGTTTTTCCTGAATCTTCATCAATACTAAAGTGTATATCACGCTGTACAGACTGCACGTACTCATTAATGTCACTGACGGCTTGCTGTATTTGCTCAGAAACAATCTCGTCATAATCCTTTTTACTGACGATAGACTCACTCTTAGTCACACCGTCAACAGGCTTATCAGTTTCGACCGGCAAATCTTTACCACCGGATGGCAATGATGGCGCTTCTTTCGTAGCTCCCGCTGAAGAAGCAGAACGAGTCACCACTACAGTGGTCAACTGTGTAGGTCTCACTTCATTCATGGGTTTCACCTCTTACTTCAAAGTGGGGTGCCGTTTCCGGCAACCCCACTGGCTTCAACAACTTACTTAACCGATGTAAAGACCTAGTTAAGTAATGACAGTACCTGCTGAGGACGGGCATTGGCTTGAGCCAAGATTGCCTGTGATGCCTGTTGCAGAACTTGTGACCGACTTAATGCTGCCGTTTCTGCGGCAAAGTCAGCATCCATGATTCGAGAACGCGCTTCAGAGGTATTCTGAATAACACTCGACAAGTTAGAGACGGTGAAGTCGAGACGGTTATTGATCGCACCCAAATCAGCTCGAACACTACTGATCTCATCCAACGCCGCATCCACTACCGCAATCGCATCCAATGCACCTTGCTGTGTCGAAATATCCACACCAGAGATAGAGTCTCCAGAGGTAGAGGAGTTATTGGTTTCTAAGAGACCCGTGTTAGCAAACGTTGCGGCACCACCGGCTTTAAAGTCTATTGATATTTCTGTGCCATCAACAGAGTTCAAGGTTACATTCATTGCCGTCGCCGCTGTATCAGCAGTGGCAACAACACCTGTTAGGTTTGAGGTTTCGTTAATTGCTGCCGCTAAATTTTGCGCCTGTGCACCGGTATCACCACCTGCAGTAATAGCACTGATTGCGATTCCATTAATGATTACATCGCCATCCGCTAAGGCTCCCGTACCCGTAAGTGCGTTACCTGTGATATCACTCTTCGTTCTATTTTGTAAACCCAAGTCTTCTGCCAAGGCCGCAGTTAGCGCTGTTGTTGTATCTGCGATAGCAATTTTGACATTTTCAACACTAGAGTCGGTAATATCAAAGGCAAGCGATGCCCGGAAGGTAGTACTGGCTGCAATACCCGTATTGGAAGCTGTCGCGCCGCTGTAGGTAACAACAATTGACTCTGCATTATCGCTGTTGACTTGCAAAAAGCCATCGTCGTTTATAGTGCCTTCTAAATCACCATTAGACACTTCGCCAATTTTATCTGCTAACTCAGTTAAACTGCCTGTGCCACTCACCTGGTAAGTTTGTGTATTACCGTCGGCATCACGAACAGCAAATTGCACATATTGAGAGGATGTTATGATGCCATCGCCTGCCGCTGACGCCGTTCCCTCAAGAAAAGCAGAGGCTTCTACACCTGATACGTTGGTATTGATGCTATCGACAAAACCATTTAAGGTGGTTACACCAGAAAAGTCGCCAGCATTTTGGTCATTAATAGTCAGTGATGTACCTGCAGTACCTGCAATTGAAGCAACAATATTAGTAATTGAATCGGTCATGGCCGTACCAACTACATCACCAGAGTTGCCGCCACCGAGAGATTTGGCATCTAAGGTACCAATTTCAACAGAAATACTTTGCCCAGACGATGCGCCAACCTGTAGATCAAACTCACCTAGACTACCATCTAAAATATTTTGTCCGTTGAACGAGGTTGTTTCAGCGATACGGTCAATTTCAGCTTTAAGTTGCTGGACCTCAGCATCCAATGTAGTACGGTCAGTATCAGAATAGATTCCGTTAGCAGATTGGATGGCTAGTTCGCGCATACGCTGTAAGATGTTAGTACTCTCTTCTAGTGCACCTTCTGCGGTTTGAATTAATGAAATACCATCGTTAGCATTACGAATGGCTTGGTCCAAACCACGAATTTGTGAGGTTTGTCGGTTAGAAATCGCTAGACCCGCTGCGTCATCCGCTGCAGAGTTGATACGACGACCAGATGCCAAACGCTCACTGGCTTTGTCCAAATCGGCTCCAGAATTCATCAACTGGCGCTGAGCATTCAGAGAAGCGATGTTACTGTTAATAATTAAAGGCATGATGGCCTCCTACTTCTTTGCGTTAAAGAATGCCAGCCTATAGGCTGGCTGACTGGCGACGCCAGAAAAGAATTTCTAATGTCTGAAAGGGATATCGACGTATTTTGTGATGACTTTAACAACAAGAATCGGCGACAAAAAAATGGTCGCGATATATAGAATAATTTAAGTATTTGTTTTTATTATCTTTTTAAAATATAGAGACAATTTTTTGACTTTTATTATTACCATAAAGATTGAAAACTGAGCGAATAGAAAAAAACTTTCTAAAAAAAGACAAAAAAGATGGGGGGCGCCCCATCTTTTTACGATAAAAGATTGATTAAATTAACCCTGGAGTAACTGAAGAACCTGTTGTGGCCTTGCATTAGCCTGGGCCAACATTGCTTGTGAGGCTTGTTGCAACACCTGCGCTCGGCTCAACGCTGCGGATTCCGCAGCAAAATCTGCATCGATAATTCGAGAACGCGATGCTTCTGTCTTCTCAACCACGTTGGAAATATTATTAACCGTAAATTCCAAGCGATTACTTACCGCACCTAAATCAGCACGAATATTGTTAATCGTTTCCAATGCTCGATCAACGATTCCTAATGCTTTTGAAGCACCCGTAACCGTATCAATAGCAATGCTAGATACCGCATCACCGACGGTTGTCGCGTTATTCGTTTCGAGCAAACCAGTCGATGCATAGGTAACCGCTTCAGCCAAGTCAATCGTAATTTCGCTTCCATCAACGGAATTTAAAGTCAAGGCTGCTGTTGCAACAACAGTATTGGCAATCGCGACCACACCGTGTTCATCGGATTTAGCATTGATCATAGCGGCTAGATTTTCCGCTTGTACTGCTGCATCACCACCGGCTGTCGTACCACTCAATGCAATACCATTGATACTAATATCATTTTCACTGATAGTTGCTGTTGCAGTAATTACATTACCACTGACATCACTTTTTGTCCGTGATTGGATACCTAAATCTTCTGCTAAAGCTGTTGTTAATGCAGCTGTTGTATCGGCCACCACAATATCAACATGTTCAATCGTACTATCGGTTATTTCAAACGATAAAGACGGACGATAAGTGGTTGCACCAATACCTGAGTCAGAGGGGTCACCACCGTTATAGGCTACTTGTATTGAGGTGGCAGAGTAACTGGTCAATATAAGACGCCCATCATCATTCAACGAAGCATCAATGAGACCTCCAGCCACATCGTTTATTTGATCCACTAGCTCATTCATACTACCTGTACCACTAATTTGTAGAATTTGGGTTTGCCCTTGAGCATCAATCACCGTTAAATCCATACGGTCTGTACCGCGTAAAATACCATCACCATCTGTACTCGCGACAATTTCGATAAATGCACTGGTCTCTACGCCAGACACATTTTCGTTAAAGGCATTCAAAAAACCCTCAAGAGTAGTAACGCCCGTTAGGTCTCCCACATTTTGACCATTAATAGTCACGTAAGTACCCGTCGTACCACCGATGGAAGCGGCTATATTCGCAATAGTATCTGTCATAGCAGTTCCTACTACATCACTACTACCATTACCGCCCAGTGATTTAGTGTCCATTGCCGTAATACTTAAATCAATCGTATCTGTTGCCTCAGAACCCACTTGTAAGGCTACATCACCCAAACTACCATCTAATAATGGCTGGCCATTAAAAGTGGTACTTTCTGCGATGCGGTCTAATTCAGCTTTTAACTGTTGTACTTCTGCATCCAACGTTTTACGGTCCACATCAGAATAAATACCGTTAGCAGACTGAATAGCGAGTTCACGAATGCGTTGTAAAATATTGGTGGTTTCATCAAGTGCGCCTTCCGCTGTTTGAATCAACGACACGCCGTCATTTGCGTTTCGGATCGATTGATTTAAACCAAGAATTTGAGATGTCATGCGATTAGCAATCGCAAGACCTGCAGCATCATCTGCAGCGGTGTTAACTCGCTTGCCGGAAGATAAACGTTCCATTGCTTGGTCGAGGTCTCTACCGGAATTAACCAATTGTCGCTGCGAGTTCAATGACGATACATTGGTATTAATTACTAATGGCATAACAGTCTCCTATTAAGATGTATTACCAATCGAACCCAGCTAAACTAGGCTTCAAATAAACAATAAATAATGAAAACTAAATAAATGATTCACATAGTTTTAACTGTCACTCACGTTCAAAGAGAGCAACCACTGTGCCAAAAATTAAAAAACCAACAAAATCAACAACTAACATAAAAAAAAGCGTTCTAAAGCTACAATAAAAAATATAAACGGCAAATAAAGCTGCAAAGTTTTGCCGTCTTGCCGCCTAGTTTTTTAGTGTTTTTAGACTAAATAAAATTTCGTTAAATTGTTAAAGGAGAGAATGATGACTAGCAAATATTATAAGATCCTCATCGAATTGAGATCATGTTTACAACAAATGCTTAATGATTGCCAAGAAAAAAACTGGATATCGCTGAGCGTCAATGAAAGAAAAAGAGAAGCACTAATTAAACAATTAGAAAGTCTAAATGCAGACAAATCCACAGAATCTATTGCGCTACTAAAAGAAGTATTAGCATGCAATAAAGAATTGATTGAAGCAGCAACTGAGAATAAAAATACATCCCAAGAAAAACTGTTGGAAATTAGCAGAAAAATTAAACAAAGTGCTTTTTATAAACAATAATAGAAATTTATCTCGTTCATAGATTGGCAATTGCTCCATGCATTGCCAATCGCGGGTATGACGGCAGTGGTTTTATGGAAAAATGGATTGGCATTCTAGAGCTAAAGTCATCTTAACAATTATCCCGAACCGTTATGAACAGAGTGCGGGAACGATAAAAAATAAAAATTTTTACTACAATCGGTTAAATAAATTTAATTCACTTACCCTAAGGAAGCTTGCTTGAGCAGCTTGCAAAACTAAGGTTTGCATAGATAGTCTGCTAGCGGCTTCTGCATAATCTAAATCACTAATATCAGATAATATTTCACGAGACACTAAATTTGTGTCTAGGTGAAGCTCCTTAGTACTCTCCAGCGTGTTATTACGGGCACCAATCTTTGTAACGGTTTCTGATATGGTCTCTTGCGCATTGGATAAATTAGTAATACTCGATGCGACGACACTCTCTATATGATCAATAGCTTCTTGAGAACCATCATAATTAGTCATGGCATTTCTCAGGCGCATTAGCGTTGTTAATACATCTTGCGTATTAGACGAGTCCACAAAAAGTTGATCGCCGGCAAGCCCTGCCCCGGTATCTGCTGATGCCGGGTTACCACTAATACGAATACTCACGCCGTTGTAAATGAGTTCTTCACCCGAGGTGTAACGATGATTTGCCTCTATTACCTTTCCAGTTGACCGCTCAGTAACGGTAAAATTTTTCCCTGCAGGAGCAACATCTGAATCGTCATTAAAACGAATAACAATATCCTCTGGATAAAATTCATCATAAGCATCTTGATCAACCACTTCTCCTAGTGAAATAGATACCGGGGGATTGGAACGATTATTAGGATCGACTGATGTGGTAACGGTATTACTACCACTAGGTACATCGACAAATAAAGGCTTGCCAGAATCGCTGGCGCTTACCGTGGTATTGTTATCAATTTTTATTTCTATCTTGCCTTCGTCACCAGCAAAACGAAATCCATTTGTGCTATCTCCACTAAAAGCGGGGGAACCGCTTTTGTAGCCAGAAAAAATATAATCACCATTAGAATTTCGTGTATTGACTATATTAAAAAGCTCATCTAAACGAGAATCAACTTCTGCCGCTAAAGCAGCATAATCGCCTGCAGATAAAACAGCAGTGTTACCAGCTTGTACTGCTAACTCTTCCACTCTCTGGAGTAAATTATTCACGCTTTCTAAGGTAGACTCTTCTAAGGAAAGATTATTTTCTGCCATCGCGATATTTTTTTGGTACTGCTCAACTACCGCTAAATTATTATTCAATTGCTGAATACGTGTTGCCGCAACAGGATCATCTGCCGCCGTTAGCACGCGTTTTCCGGAAGATAATTGTTCTTGGGTTTTAACAATCGCCTGATTAGCATCGCTGATACCGTTGCGTGCCAAATTAAAGATGTGTAATGTTGAGATTCTCATACCGACAACTCTATCACTTTTACATTAGGGTCTGTTGATAAGTCATAGTTATTAAAAACTATTTAACAGGCGGTCAAATAACTCTCTAGCCGTGTTAATGACTTGTGCATTAGCCGCATATAATTGTTCATAGCGAATCAAATCCGCAGCTTCTTCATCCAAATTAACACCCGAAATTGAATCTCGTAAACTAATACTTTGATTCAATACCTGATTTGCCGCATCACGATTAATTTCCGTCGAATTTGCATTGATACCAACACTTTCAAGCAAGCGATTATAGGCGTCCATATACGTTTGTGGCGTCGCATCAGCAGCGTTAACATTAATGGTTCGCGTTTGCTGCAAGCCCACTAAATTGAGGCCATTGCGATTATCCAAGGCTGCATCTTCATTAAAATCAATAGTAAAACTATCACCTCTCTGAGGCACACCTGTAATACTGGCTTGAATGCCTAAAAAGGCATTGCTTGCAGTAATAACACCAAAGATTCCACTTGGGCTTGGAGCTGTCGTCATGGTTATGTTTTCAGCTAAGTCGACATCAATTCGGCCACCTACTAAAACCTCAGTCGGGTTTCCCGCCCCTGCTCCTGTCATGGCAACATCAGCATTAACGCCATCATTCACTTCAATGACTTCACCGACGGCTGCTTCGAGTTGTACGACTAAATCATCTCCCAAAGTAGAATGCACTTGAATATAAAATTCTGATGTTGCGGTATCGTAAGCACTAACGGCGTAAATCCCCAGAGCCGCTAAATTGTCGTTACCATTGATCTGTTCAGCGAGATAGTCATTAAAATCTTCCCCGCTATTTAATGCAGGAGATGGTACATTACCGTCGATGGAAGCACCGTCGTATTTGACTAAATCCTCACCATTCAAGGTAATCTGCAATGGAGACGTGAGTGTGACGGTAAAATCACGCAACTCTAAATAGTTAAATGCGTTAGCACTAACGCCACTCACATTATCAAGCAAACCCGCCGTTGCTCGCGCACTGGCATTGGCGCTAGAAAAAACATTTTGTGATGATGTGGCTCCCGTATCTGGATCTGTTGTGGTTAATGTAAAAGTCTCGGCAGCATAACCATTAACACCAGCACCTACTGCAACTTCGGTACTACCCGCAGGCAAACCTAAATCAGCGCCGTTACTCACAACACGCGTTAAACCAATATCAGTAGAGAATAAAGTATTTTCGATACCGGAAACGTACACTTGATTGCGAATAGGTGGATTTAATTGAACAGGATTACCCGGATCACTATTATCCAATATGTCGTAAGAGTTTGGCGTAGTAAAACGCACTAATAGAGGTGGAGACATCTGCCCCACGGTGGCCAGCAAAGGCAAGTTGGCACCCGCTGAGTCCACTAAGCTCAAGACGTTACCCGGTGAAATACTCGCACTACCTAAATTTCCTGAGTTAGTCTCTGTTAACACAGGACTCCCCAATGCAACTTCCGACGGTTCTAGTGCGTTCACGGAAAATTCACGAGCACCATAGCGTGTTGGGTGAATCATAAATTCATCATCAGGATTAAAAGTACCAGACGCAATATCAAATGAAACACCATCAAACTCAATACTTGCAGGGAAAGCGCCAGGCATAGCCGCAGAAGCCACTTGAACACCATCACTTAAACGAATAATACTGTAGACATTACCGCTATTAATTGAAAAATGATAATCGCTATTGGTTAATTGCTCTGTATCGACAATAGACAAGCTAACAATTTGATCATTCGTTTGATTATCACTACTTACCAATACTCGACTGCTCACTAAATTACTCGAGTTAACGTCCTGAAAAAAATCTGTACCAAAGGTGTTATTTTGATTAATGCCTTGGCTATGTATAGCGTTAAATGAATCCGCAATCACAATGCCAATACGGCCAAGATCATTTAATGCCGGTAATATCGCATTATCGTGCACATCAAGTAATCCACCCAATTCTCCACCCGTTAATGAACTAGAAATAGGAGAATCAATACCATCTAAATAGATTTCAGCACGAACCGGATCAAACTTATCGGGCTCAATATTAAGCTCCGTTCTAGTTTCACCAACAATTAAAGGAATGCCATCCCCTACAGAAACATTAACATGATCACCTTGTTTAACCACTTGTATTGAAATTAATTCTGATAATTGACGCAGTGCTTCATCACGCTGATCAAGTAAATCGTTGGGAATGCTATTGCTATTTCCTATACTTTCACTCACTGCGCGATTAATGCTAGAAATTGTTTCCGTCATTGCATTAATAGCGTTCACTGCCGTTTCTATACCACTATTGACACTCTTACTAACCGTATCAATACGCTCATACAATGTATTAAAACGATCAGATAAATTGTCACCTTCACTAATCAATAACTGTCTGGAAGCCGTTGATGTAGGATCATCCGTTGCATTCTGCAAGGCAGAGAAAAATGATTCCAAGCCTCTGGTTAAACCGGTTGTCGTATTCGCAAGAATATCGTTCAACTGTAGAATATGTTCTCCATAGGCATTCAGTTCGCCGCTAAGAGACGTATCTTGACGAACCTGATTGGTTACAAACTCATTAACAACCCTCTCGATACGCGCAACATAAGCGCCATTACCTAAATAACCGATGCCTGATTGTGAGCCACCCACTGAATTGACATCGACGGTTTGCCGACTGTAACCTTCAGTATCCGCATTAGCAATATTATGACCGGTTGTGCGTAGCGCAGTTTGGCTGACGCGTAGTCCGCTAATACTTACACCTAATACATCACTACCCATAATAAAACTCGACTATTCAATTAATTAAAATACGTATCTACTATACTGGTAATTTTTTCAGCATAACGTGGATCGGTGGCATAACCTGCCTGTTGTAATGCCGCGACAAAGGCATGACCGTCTTCCGCGACAGCTAATGCGGGTTTATAACGTGACTGCGATAGAAATTTTTGGTAATCATTAAATGATTCAGCAATAGAATCATAGCGTCTAAAATTCGCCGATTCTTTTTGTGCAACACCATCTCGGTATTCCAAGGTAGAAACATTAACATGATGCCCCTGCCAACGTTTATCGGCTTTAATGTTAAATAAATTAAATGACTGCTTTCCGTAGCGATCTTTAATCACATGAGACCCCCAACCCGTTTCTAGAGCCGACTGAGCAATCAAAATACGGTAATCAACACCCATTTTTTCTGCGACTTCTTTCGCATAAGGCGTCATCATTTCAATAAAGGCTTCCGGTGAATCAACGGCATCTAATTGTTCTTCATCTTTTGCTCGACGCTGATAAAAATCATGATCATAGGTGGGTATTGTACGTTGTGGTACATTTAGATCATTATTTTCATCAGTGGAATTAACGGATGGGTCAGCATAACGGCCACTAAGTTGACGATACAATGCATCTGCCAAACCAAACTTTCCTGATTCAGATAAGGATAGGCTCATTTGATGATCGAGCATATCCTTATGAAAATTCACTTCAAAACTATTTAAAGGATTATCTTTGGCAAAAACATCATTAGCTTGACGCATACTTTTTAACATCATGTGCATGAACATCGATTCAAATTGCTGAGCAATTTTTCGCAATGCCGCATCTTGGTCTTTTTTTCCTTCTTGTCGAATATCATTTAATTGATGAATATCCGTATAAGATTGTTGAGACTGTATGCTAGAAAAATCATTGGGCCAAGTATTCATCATTCACCTTAAATCACTATCAACTCAGCTTTGAGCGCACCGGCTTGTTTTAATGCCTCGAGAATAGCCATTAAGTCACCCGGCGCTGCACCCACATCGTTAACGGCACGCACTAATTCATCCAAAGTCGGTCCTGGAGCAAACGTAAACATAGGATTAATTTGTTGTTCCGCTGTTAAATTACTATTAGGCACCGTAACCGTTTCTCCTCCAGATAAAGCATTGGGTTGACTGACCTCAATGTTTTCAGACACCGTTACCGTTAAACTACCGTGAGTCACCGCAACCGGAGAAATGCGAACATGGTTACCGACAACAATGGTACCAGTGCGCGAATTAATCACCACACGGGCCGCCTCTTCACCGGGTCTTACTTCAAGATTTTCTAACAGAGAAATAAAATCGACACGCTGGGAAGGATCTTTTGGTCCATTGACTTGTATCGACATCGCATCGGTCGCTTTTGCTACTCTCGAGCCTAAAAGATCGTTGATACTATCGGCAATGCGTTTCGCACTGGTAAAGTCTGCACGATGTAAGTTAAAAATAATGGGTTGCCCCGCTGCAAAACGATTAGGTATCGCCCTCTCTACCATAGCACCATTGGGAATACGCCCAACGCTAGGCACATTAATCGTTAACTTCGAGCCATCGGCACCACCCACACCCAAACCACCCACGACTAAATTACCTTGCGCTAGTGCATAAATATTGCCATCAGCACCTTTGAGTGGTGTCATTAACAAAGTACCACCGCGTAAACTTTTTGCATTACCAATAGAAGAAACCGTAATATCCAGGGCTTGACCTGGTTTAGCAAAAGGCGGTAATTCAGCATGAACAGCAACAGCCGCAACATTTTTTAACTGTAAGCGCGCACCGTCTGGAATAGCGATACCGAATTGCTTAATCATGTTAATAAATGATTCTGTGGTAAAAGGGGTTTGCCCCGTTTGGTCGCCAGTGCCATCCAGCCCCACTACTAAGCCATAACCAACCAATGGATTACTGCGCACACCGGCAATGGTCGTAATATCTTTGATACGTTCGGCGTAGATATTTGCGGACGCAAGAAAAGCGATTACAAACACGAAGAACCTGATCACATTGTTAATTTTTTCATTACTCATTGTTATCTATCACCACACAAACTCAAAAAGTTTCTAACACTCGTTGCTACCGAGAGAATGAAAATAAATGACGACCAATCACATCGATATTCCTTCAGAGTATTCTTTTTAAGTGGCATGATGCTAGAAGCTAGCAGTTAAAAAGGCCACCATGGACTATTAAAGAATTTACTCAACCATCCCATTTCTTGCGAGCTGGCTAATTCACCCGTACCACTGTAAGTAATGCGAGCGTTAGCTAATTTAGTTGAAGACACGGTATTAGCGAGGGTGACATCTTCGGGTCTTAACATTCCGCTAATACGAATATATTCATCGCCTCGATTTAAAGTCATCCACTTTTCACCTTTAACTAATAAGTTGCCATTTGGCATCACGTCGGTAATGGTGACACTGATATTGCCCTGCAAGCGATTACTTTGATCTGCACTGGCATCACCCGCAAATTGACGATCTTGCTGTACATTGGTTGGTAAAGTCACCTCACCGACTAATGGCAATTTTTTTGTCAAATCTTTTCCTAAAATGGTTCCTAAACCATTCTCCAGTAATGAAATATCACTTTCTTTATCGACGGCAACTGCACTGGATTTTGATGAAACCGTACGTTCATTTAAAACGATCGTAATAATATCTCCGATCCGATGGTTATTCGTGTTTCCAAATAACGACATTCCGTAGTCTGCAACAAATAAGCTCCCCTCCTGGGGTTGAGGGCGCGACATTGTCGGCGCAACTACCGGAGCAAAATTAGGATCATCCGGCATTGCAGGCGTTAAACTCTCGCAAGCTGCCAGTATAAATACAGCTTTTACAACAACAATGCTTTTAAATAAGCTATTCATAATGCACCGATTCATCACATACTTATAAATTTTGTGAAATATATTGCAACATTTGATCAGCCGTTGAGACGACTTTTGAATTCATTTCATAAGTACGCTGTGTGGTAATCATGTTTACCATTTCTTCAACAATATCCACATTCGAATTTTCCAGTGAACCTTGAATAAGGCTGCCTAAACCATCCAAGCCTGGTGTACCCGTTTGAGGGTCGCCACTAGCGGCTGTTTGTACAAATAAGTTACCACCCAATGATTGTAATCCCGCAGGATTGACAAAATCGGTAATTTGCAAATCACCGATTTGTTGTTCATCTGTCACTCCTGCAATTTTGACGCTAACCACCCCATCAGTGCTGATGGTAATATTGCTGACATTTTCTGGAATAGTGATATTGGGCTGTAGTAAATAACCATTGGCATTAACGATGTCACCGTTATTATTTAAATGGAATTCTCCATTACGGGTATAAGCCGTTTCACCATTAGGCAATTGAATTTGAAAAAAGCCACGACCATTGACGGCCATATCTAAGCCTTGATCCGTAATTTGCAAACTACCGCTATTAAATTGTTTCTGTGTCGCGACGACGCGTACACCTGTGCCCACTTGTAATCCGGAAGGTAGCTGCGTATCTTGTGATGATTGGCCACCCGGTTGACGCTGCACTTGATATAAAAGATCCTCGAAGTTGACATGGTCACGCTTAAAACCAACGGTTGAAGCATTCGACAAATTATTAGAAATAGTCGCTAGCTTTACGTCTTGAGCGGCTAAACCTGTTTTACTAATATAAAGTGCAGCGTGCATACTTAATCCTCTTTATGTTCTTTTACTGACATCAAGTGTTTATTAACTGATGTTTTTTTTGTTTTTCTATTAACCATTCATCTGCAATAATCGCGCCGATGTTTCTGAATTTTGTTGGGCAGTTTGCATTAACTTAACGGACATTTCATATTGACGAGCTAGCGTGATAATTCGTGTTAGCTCTTCCATAGGATTCACATTGCTTCCTTCTAAAAACCCAGATTGCACCGTTACATTTGGGTCAATATCTTCTACGCCTTCTTCATTCTTACTATAAAGAAGCCCATCACTTTTCTTGACTAAATTATTAATTTCGGGATTCACTAATTTGATTTGATCAACAATGGTTAATGCATTCGGTGGAGAACCTTTCAGTACAACACTAATAATGCCATCTTTACCTATTTCTACTTTTTGAAAATCGGGTAATGCAATCGGTCCGCCATTGCCGATTACCGGCAAGCCATTGCCGGTTCGCAAAATGCCCGCGCTATCAATCTGTAATGAACCCTGCCGTGTGTAAGCTTCCGCTTCTTCCGCATTTTGCACGGCAATAAAACCATCACCTTGTATCGCAACATCAAGGTCTTCACCGGTTTGAATCATCGGACCTGGGGAATAGTTAACAGCAGGACTTTCGGTAAGTGCATAAGCACGGGTGGCATAGCCATCTCCGTAATAAACGCCCATGCTACGGGCCTGCTCGAAGTCAGCACGGAAACCCGTGGTATTTGCATTCGCTAAATTATTCGCGCGAACCGCTTGGCCAAGCATATTATGTTTGGCAGCAGTCATTGCGACATAGAGTGCTTTATCCATCTTTCTAACCCTGTTAGTTTTTTGGCTTTATTGCATTTAATAAAGACAGAGCAAGAAGGATGCCAAAGATGGGACTGCAAGCTGCAAGCTGCAAGCTGCAAGCTGCAAGCTGCAAGCTGCAAGCTGCAAGCTGCAAGCTGCAAGCTGCAAGCTGCAAGCTG
>JBNKUQ010000026.1:0-10045 GCA_050298695.1 Cellvibrionaceae bacterium | reverse complement strand
CTAAATTAGTATCGCGTTTTTATCACAATAACTGTCAATGTTTTTATGTTTTTTCTAGCGGCTTGCCGCCATTAACTTACGCTAACTCCGTTAGCGTAAGTTAATAATCGTTTGTGTGGTTTGATCGGCTGTCTCAATGGTTTTTGCACTGGCTTGGAAGTTACGTTGTGCGATAATCAAATTAACGAGCTGTTCCGATAGATCAACGTTTGATTCTTCTAAAGCTCCGGACTGAACTAAACCAAGAGAAGCTGTTCCGGGTGCGCCAATAATCGGCTCACCAGACTCTGAGGTTTCTGCCCAACTAGTATCTCCCAGCGATTGCAAGCCTTGTGAATTAGGGAAGTCAGCCAATACCAATTGTGCCAAAATTCGGTTTTGACCATTGGTATAGCGTGCAAAGATTATCCCTTCATCATCAACATTAATGCCCGCCAAGCGCCCAGTCGTTGTACCATCCTGATCCACTGCGCGAACTTCGAATCCACTTGCGACTTGCGTGCTATCGGTAATATCAATTGAAAAATCAGAGGTTGCCGCTGTATTGGGGTTATCCACCGCTAATACCAGGCCATTTTCATCAATAGGAAACCAGTTGGTAATATCAATATCATCTGATTGAGTTGGGTTAAATTCTCCATTCGTTGTAAAAGAAAGATTATAAACCGCTCTAGTCGCAGTATCTGCGGAGGTTTGGTCCGTTGTGGTATCCGTTGAAGCACCAACATCTCTACCATCAATCTGCACCACTAATTGCCAAGAATTTGCCGTTGTAGAATCAGTAGGGTCATAAGGCTGCTTAATAAAAAACTGCTGCATAGTGTGGGGATTACCTTGGCTATCATATAAGGTCACTGCAGTTGAATGGTTGTATGTTGCATTATCGTCTGGATCAAAACCGATACTGGTTGTCAGTGAGGTGGTATCGGCCAACGTCAGGTCGTCACCTGCTGTTGTAGACGTTAAGGTATAGCCTTCTTCCAATACGATTTCTACGCCGCCAGCACCATCCACCAGTGCTTGAACACCCGTTACACCATTTAAGGCTGCTGCGATAGTGGCGGCTGTATCAACCCCTGCGGTTCCAATGGGTATCAGAGTTTCAATACCGTTTGGATTGGTGATACCAACCGTATCGACACCAGCGGCCTCAATGGCAGCAACACCTGCCGCATCAATCGTATAGGCCGTCTGTGGCACTAACTCGCGTGAATCGACATTAAATTCAATATCCACTTCAGTGGTAGCTTGGGGAGGTAAATTATTAGTCTCAATTTGGATATCACCAGGTAAAGTATCTAATGTCTCTGTGCTGTCGGCATTAAAACCTTGCACGCGTGCACTAGTATTTGTGACGATATAACCCTCTTCATCCAAGCCAAAAGTACCTGCACGGGTGTAGGCTTGGTCACCATTGAGGTTCGTGACAAAAAAACCAGATCCACTAATGGCCAAATCCAGGACATTTTCGGTAAAAGTAATATTGCCCTGTGAAAACTGTTGAGCAATGGATTGTACCCTGACACCACTACCCACCTGATTCAAGCCTGAGCCCAATACCGTGGTTGAATAGACATCGCCAAATTCAGCACGGGATTTTTTAAACCCAGTTGTGGAAGCATTAGCAATATTATTGCCGGTTAAGCGTAGATCATCATTGGCGGCACGAATGCCACTGAGTGCGGTATTAAAAGGCATAAATTACTCCTGCGCTGCTACCTAGTTGTATTCAAAACAATGTGTTGACTTGTCGGGCATCTCTAAAAATTAGAATTTTTAGAGATGCCCTATAATCGTTAATTAAACTGCTTCACGTCATTAATGCTAACAGGACCAATGCCTGATAGGTTTAGGACGAGTTGATTATTCCCATCCACACTAACGCTATTCACATTCGCGGTTAATGCGGTATCCAGTTGTTGCGGTTCGCCATCCTGCGTCGATATCACTTCAAATCGAAAATCACCGGCCGCAATGGGTTCTTCGGAACGCCAATCCGTTAATTGGCCATTGATTTCGAGTCGCGTTCCATCCCAGCGAAAAACCAAACTACCAGAAGGTTGAGCCCCCATTGGAATCTGCTCAATTAAATCACCGCTTTGCGAATAAATATTCATTGTCATATCTGGTGTTGAGGCCGGAATATCTATCATTCCGCCGACATAGCTCCCCTCAAAAAGCTGTGCTTGTGTGGATGGCACCGCGACAGAGGTACCCACCAAAGAAGAGGCTTGTAGCGCTTGATTAGAAATAAAATTCGCAGAAAAACTATCGAAACTTTTATTAAGCCGCTCTAAACCCTCAACAGAGCTAAACTGCGCTAACTGTGCAACAAATTCAGAATTATCTTGTGGGCTCAGAGGGTTTTGGTTCTCCAATTGAGTAATCATCAGCTCAAGAAAGGCACTTTGTCCTAGCTCACCATTGCTACCCGTAGTACCAGATGTAGATGCTTGCTGCTGGTTGGCCACTGATAAACTATTCAGATAATTATTGGTGCTAATATCAGGCATTACCGTTTCTCCAAAGTACTATTAACCCAGCAATTAAATACGTCTCCATGACATATTTAATTGTCATCCCTTAAAAACAAAGCATTGTGTGAAATTCTTTGCTTTTAAGAGCTTCGCACTGGTCTAATGACCAGTGGCGGTGCACCCTTGCCCCGCTATTAGCCCGGCATAAAAAGCTGTCGGGCTACTCTCTATCTTATTGACCCAGCGTTAGTACGCGTTGCATCATTTGTTTTGCAGAGTTCATCACTTCTACATTCATTTGAAATGAACGAGAAGCCGAAATCATATTTGTCATCTCTTCAACAACATTGACGTTAGGGTAATAAACATAGCCTTCACCATCGGCTAAAGGGTGGTTAGGTTCATACCGAGGTTGTAAAGGCGCGTCACTCTCAACAATATCCAGAACTTCCACTCCGATATTTGCGCTGTTACTTTTAGCATCCATATTGAGTACGTCATTATTCAATGCGGCAAAAATTGGATGGCGACCACGATAGGTTTGATCAGCGCTCGAGGAAGCCGCATCGGCATTTGCTAAATTACTGGCGGTAGTATTTAAACGCACGCTTTGTGCATTCATTCCAGATCCCGCAATCGAAAATATGTTATTGAGTGACATCTACACTAACCTCTATTCGCCTTTTATCGCTGACATTAAGCCAGTGAACTTTTTATTCAGTAAGGTAAAACTTGCTTGAAATGATAAGTTATTTTCCATAAACGCCGCATGTTCAACTTGCTCTTCAACCGTATTGCCATCAATTGACGGCTGCTGTGGTGTGCGATACAAAACGCTCGAGTCATTTGATAAGGTCTGACCAATAATATGATCATTATTGGTGACTCGCATGGAGGTGTTTCCCATTGATAATTGTTCTTGCCCTTGCAAAATACGTTTAAAATCTAAATCGCGTGCTTTAAATCCTGGGGTATCTGCATTTGCCAGGTTGTTCGCTAAGACCTGAGCACGTTGTGTACGTACTTTTAACGCTTGCTGATGTATACCTAAAGCACTATCAAAATTTATTGCCATGGGAAAAACCTTTTTACTCTTTCGTTAGTTTTACCATTTACTTTGTTCTTCTCTCTTCCTCTCTAGCTAATACAGCAAAGCTTATGCCAAGTCTTTTGTAAAATATAAGCAATTGATTTTTAAAGATTAATTTTTTTAGAGAGAAAGGATAATTAGAATTTATGGTAAAGAGCGGCAAGGTATTACCGCTATGTTTTTGACCCTAAATATTTATAGGAGCCTCTAAAGTGAAGGGGTAAGATGAATAAAAAGCTATTTAACTTGATAAATAAGGCCTGGTTGGCAATTTATCATGGTAAAGAGAGAAGACGCATCACCCAAACCCTCGGATGATCCCAAGCAAAGAAAACCACCTGGATTTAGAGAGTCATGCATGCGTTTTAAAATATCAAATTTGGTTTCTTTAGTGAAATAAATCAATACATTGCGGCAAAAAATAATGTCAAACTTTCCAAGGGCAGAATAACTATTAAGCAAATTAATCGGCTTAAAATTCACATATTTTTTGATATCGGGGGTAATTGTCCAACGTTTTTGACAAGACGTCGTAAAAAATTTGTCGAGTCGTTGCGGGGATAAACCTCGACCAATAGACAAATGATCGTATTCTCCCTGTTTAGCAACAGAGAGCACTTGACTAGACAAATCAGTCGCAATGATTTCCACACGCTTGTTAAAGGATAAACGTTCCTTATATTCTTCTAATAGCATCGCAATAGAATATGGCTCCTGCCCGGTGGAACATGCGGCAGACCATATACGAATACTCTGACGACTTTCCTTTTGCCATTGAGGCAAGATTGTTTTATAAAAATAATCGAAGGGATAAGTATCACGAAACCAAAATGTTTCATTGGTTGTCATGGCATCGATCACTTTTTGCTGCAAGCCTTGATTGTGACCACGCAATTTTCTGAGCAATTCAGCAAGTGTTTTAAATTCATAATCAATCATTATCTGGCGAATACGAGCACTCACCAGATAAGATTTTTCAGGTGCGATAGTAATACCGCTGTTTTTCTGAAGATACTCGCAAAACTCCGTAAAATCGGCGTTTTTTTCAGATAAATTTTTGAGTGCATCAACCATAATGACACACCTTATTTTGAGGAAAAAACATCAACGCTATCAAGCACTCATTCCTCAGTCTCATCCAGCATGCTTTCCCCAGTCACGGCTTTTACTCTCTCATTAAGTCGTTGAGCAAGTAAATCGGGGTTGAATTTCGAGAGAAAATCATTAGCTCCGACTTTTTTCACCATGGCTTCATTAAATACGCCACTCAAAGAAGTATGTAAAATAATATGGAGGTCTTTAAGTTTATCATTACTCCTAATTTCAGCGGTAAAAGTATAGCCATCCATCTCAGGCATTTCGATATCAGAAATAACCAAGACTAACTCTTCCATCGGATCACGGCCTGCAGCAACTAATTCTTCAAGATAAGTTAACGCTTCTCGCCCATCTTTGCGTAGAGTGCACTTGATGCCCATTTGCTCAACAACTCGCTGAATTTGCTTTCTGGCAATCGCGGAGTCATCGACAATAAGAATATGCTTCTTAACGACTTTTTCAGCAATGCCGTCTTCAATAATACCGTCACTAATTACCTCTGGTAGCGGTGCGACTTCTGCCAGTATTTTTTCAACATCGATGATTTCAACTAGTTTTTCATCAATTTTAGTCACTGCCGTTAAATAGTTCTCCTTCCCCACTCCCTTTGGTGGTGGATGAATATCTTCCCAATTGGTATTGATAATTCGCTCTACCGCTTTAACAAGGAAACCCTGAGTAGAGCCATTGTATTCAGTAATAATGACAAAACTATCTTCTATATTTTTAACCGGCTGGTTACCTATTGCTCTATTCATATCCATAATCGATATGGTTCCACCACGGATATGAGCAACACCACGAACCACATGATGTCGTTGTGGTATTTCATTCAAAGGGGGGCATTGCAGCACTTCCTTCACCTTAAAGACATTAATCCCATACAACTGTTCCGAATTCAGACGGAACAACAACAGCTCTAAACGGTTTTGTCCCACCAATTGAGTTCTTTGGTTGACGGTGTCCATTACACTGGCCATAGATATTCCTCACTGGTTTTCACTTCTCTTAAACACATGGTGTAAGGATAGCTCCTTTTCACCATATTGTTACCTTTAATGTACCTTTATCACTTAGCGGCATAGCACTTGCAATACCTTCTGAAGCGAAGGCAATTTAGATCATTGACTTGCTAAAACGTCAAAAAGTTGTCAAGGGCTAAAAGCACATAAACGATAAATTGTGTGACTTACTTCAAGCATAGGACAAGAATAATGAAAACAGCCAATTTTTTACCTTTTTTTTGTTGCATTATGTTGACGGCTACATCGATTAATGCTGCCAATGCTGAGAATAGGATGGAAATAGAAGTTATTCGCGAAAGGGTTAAAACTTTTTTATACAAGCAACTAAAAAAACAGTTACCAGCAAACCATCTCAACAATGTACAAATTCATGTCAGAAATCTAGACGATAGGCTCAAACTTAGCGCATGTGACAAACCTTTGACACTTCACTTGCAAGGAAAAAGTATTCAACGCAACTCATCTGTAAAAGTGAGTTGTCAGTCAGAGCAAGCATGGTCAATTTATGTAAGTAGCTCAATCGCACTTAATGTTCCTGTGGTCACACTACGCCGAGCAGTACCTCGTCATCATATATTGCAAGAAAAAGATTTAATGACGAGCCAACTCGATATTTACTCCATACGTAATGGATATACAACCAGCAAAGAAAGTATTCTTGGGAAACAACTCAAACGCCCGCTAAAAGCAGGTGATGTTATTTATAGTTATCATCTGCAAGCTCCTGATATAATTAAAAAAGGTGATCAAGTAACGGTAATAGCAAATCGGGGTGGCTTGTCTGTAGTTAGTGCGGGAATTGCCTTGAATGACGCTAGTAAAGGTGAAAAAGTGCGGATAGAAAACCAGCGTTCAACGCGAATCATACAAGCTAAAGTGATTGGTCCCGGTACCGTCGAGGTGCTTTAATCTAAATAAATCAATTTTCAAGAAATAATGATAAAAAATGCTAAAGTTTCACTTGTGTCTGCCGTTAACCTAAGTGAAACCGGATGTATTCAGTGGTTCACAGAGTGACTAAACTCCGTATTTAGACAACTGCATATACGAGTTAACAGCTTTATAGATGGGATAAAACCATGCAAATCAACAACAACGGTGTTACCAATAACACCAATAGCAGTGCAAATAGCCAAAAAGCGGGCCCGACAGCGAAAGTTGATAAAGCCAACGCTGCGGCACCTGCCGATAGCAATGACAGTGTACAACTGAGTCAGGCTGCACGCGTTATGACCGAACTAGAAGCCAAAGTTATTAGCTCGACAGATGTCGATACAGCAAAAGTTGAACGACTTCAGCAAGCGGTTGCCGATGGTAGTTATAATATCGATCCTGAAAAAATTGCCGATAAAATGCTTGGCAGTGATCAACTATTCTAGTGGCTCTATAGTAACGACAGTAAGTAGTAACGACAGCATAAACTAAAAACTATACCGCCACTCCTCTCTTTTCTTTGCTCTCTCACTAATTCTCCAACCCCGTCTCTTTTAGTCAAACTAGCACTAGTCAATTATAAATGGCACTACTTTTGCTAAATTATTTTTAAAGCTAGCACTATTGAGAGAGAACGATGAGCAGAGCCATAGAACCCGAGAAGTTCCAAGATATCCACAACATGATTGAACAAGACCTTGCCACCAGTCGGCAATTGCTTGCCTTGTTAAAACAAGAAAGTGAATCAACCCAAGCACGCGATTATGTGAGCATGTCCCGCTTACTCAAGGAAAAGACTCCTTTGTTAGAACAGTTAAAGCTTAATGCGCAACAACGTTCAAATTGGTTAACCTCATTAAACTGTACACCTAATGAAAGCAACTGGACTAAGCTTTTACAATCACTTAACAATATGGACATACAAAAACAGTGGCAAGATGTAAAAAATACCATTGAACACTGTCAGAATATCAATAATGTCAACGGTAAATTAATTAGCCGGGGTGTCAAAAGCCATGAGCGACTCTTACAAGTGATGTGTGGTAAAACGCAACAGGCTGATATTTACGATGCCAAAGGTAGCAAACACTCAACAACCTATTCTGGCACTGTCGCTAAAGCTTGAGCAAGCTGTACTAGTCCTTGTTAGGAAAAACTTAAAAAGAGTACATAAAGTTAATATCAACATGATGATTGGTTGTGGCGTCATCCCCGCCTCCGCGAGGATGACGATGTATTCTGTTTTAGTACCCCAGTAGTAAATCATAAAAATAGGGAATATTTTCAAGCTTACTCAAGTCTTCTGGCCGATCAATGTCGTCCAACGTAGGCAATAAATAATAAGATAAGCCTTCTTTGACAATCGCGGAAAGTGTTTGCTCTAACACTTTTTCACTCCCCCAATGAATCTCTTCAAATAAGGTTTGACTATTTTTCTTCAAACCCAATAAAACATAACCGCCATCACTCGCAGGCCCCACAACAACATCATGGTTTTTTAAGGTCTCACAAGCTTGTAATAGATAAGCCTGATTAACAAAGGGACAATCTGTTCCCACTAAGATAAACCCTTCGGAAAGACGTTCTTTATTATTAAGGGCCGATTTGATAGCAAAGGCCATTCTTGCACCTAAATCTTCACCTTGCTGAAGGTACTGATTAATATGGGAAAAAATCGGAAATTGTTGATTAAAACTATCTAATGAACCACTCAACCATAAATCAATAGGTAGTACATGAGTATTAGCGCACTGTGATAGAAAATAATCGAGTAAATGCGTATGTAATTGCAAGGAAAATTCGGCAGGATATAGCGCTTGCATTCGTGTTTTTACTTTACCCAATTCAGGTACTTTCGTAAAAACTAATAATCGAAATTGTGGATAGACAAACATTATCGATAAGATTGCGCTAATTTATTGGGAGACACACCTAAAAAATATAGAAATCGTAAACGCCACATTAATAACACGGTTTGCAGAATTCCTTTCTCTTCCCAACGTCGACTTGATGTAATCACATATTCAGGAAAAACCACAGGAGGACTATATTTACGTAGACGTTTACATATTTCAACATCTTCCATCAATGCAATAGTCGCATAACCCTGACAACGATTAAATAATGTTTTCCCCATAAATAAACACTGATCCCCTGTCGCAATCGAGGTTATCCGGGAACGTACCGTAATAGCTCGTTCAATTACTCGAAAAACAAAAGCCGTACCACTTAACTTCAGAGAAAAGAAACCCCAAGTATCCTGCTTTCTCTCAAGCGCACACAAACACTTTAAAAAGGTAGAGGGAAGCCGTGTATCGATATGCAAAAATAATAAGATGTCACCTTTTGCTACAGCGGCTCCAGCATTCATCTGTAGCGCTCGCCCAGAATGCTCAGATTCAACGATACGATTGGCAAAAGGCATCGCTAAATTCACAGTATTATCACGGCTACCACCATCGACAATAATCAACTCACAATTTTTATCAAGTTGACTTGTTAAGTATGATAACTGCTGTGCAATTGTAGCGGCTTCATTGAGTACCGGAATAATAATGCTCAAGATAGGCTTAGACATCATTATGCCAAAGCACCTCCACAACTACTCCCCTGTCCCGCTGTACAACCATAACAATGTTCACCAATCACAATTGGGTGCCCTGCTAACTCAGCATTCATTAAATCGCGAATATGCCAACACTTTTTATCACTGGCAATATTTTTTTGATAATTCAGTGGCATATCCAACATCTGATTAAAATCACAATCATAGACATATCCTTGCCAATCGATACTTAATAATGTCTTACACATCACATTGCTCAAGTTACTCTGTGAAAAATTATCTTTTAACAAGGTCATATAGTCATTATAAATATGTTTAGCGAGCAACATCCCACCAAAACGGCTAATCGGCATATTGGTAATAGTCAATAAATGATTAAAAACGATATTGTGATCTTTTTTTAAGTTTTGCTTATAGTCTTGTTCTAACTTTTCTTGATTAGGCGGCAAAAATGTACCGTTAGGATTGTATACTAGGTTCAGTTCCAAATCAGAATGAATACCGTAACCCAAGCTATTTAGCTTTTTTAACGCAGCAATTGATTCATTAAAAACTCCCTTACCACGCTGTTCATTGACATTCTGTTCCGCATAACAGGGAAGCGACGCGGTAATGGCTACTTTATATTCTGCCAAAAATTCCGCTAAATCTTCATAGCCGGACTCCATTAAGATGGTTAAATTACAGCGGTCCATAATTGATATATCGCGCTTCGCCGCTTCTTTCACCAAATAGCGAAAATGTGGATTCATCTCAGGAGCACCACCGGTTAAATCTAAGGAAGTGATATTTTTGGTATCTATATAGGCTAAAACCGAATCTATCGTGTGTTTATCCATCAGCTCTGTGCGTTTAG
>JBNKUQ010000025.1:0-36231 GCA_050298695.1 Cellvibrionaceae bacterium | reverse complement strand
ATGTGATAATAACACGGGTTGCATTTTCCTCTCGAGAAATTAGGATGGGAAATAGTTTCTAAGGATTTTTTTTGTTTAGAATTACTCTGCCTGGGTATTCTTAAATTGAACCCATATCTGTTCTTCAAGTACAAAGTTCTTGCCGTCAAAAATCTGTTCTTTAAATTTGCACTGCATATGAGAGATTACATCGGCTAATTTTAATTTCTTCGGTTTGCCAAACCAATTTTTCTTGTTACTTATATTTTTAAGCAATTATTTTTAAGCGATTGATATCGATGAAGGCCCGTATCAACTTTTTCTAGCCACGCTCGATAGAACTCCAAGAAGGAGCCCTTTGTAGAGCACTCATCCGTCCAGCTACACCATATTTGCCCCGGATTACTTCCGTTTAACTCTATGTAATAATCAGTTCCACATCCAGTCTCTATATGAGTCCGGATTCACTCAAACTAACGCTTAAAGCACCCGCAGAAAAATCAGAGCGAAGCAGTGGTTTTGATGTTGGGCGCCTTTAATTGTTATCGTTTTAAATATCATCATCAATCAGTGCAGTGTAGGGGGCCACTGGAACCCTTGGTTAGACGTTGCCTTCGCTCGTATTCCAAAATGGCCGAATTTCAATGCAACCTTGCGCACGAGCGCAAGGACTATTGGCCACTAACGCCACAACCTCATCGACGCTGCTTGCCTCGATTATGGAAAAGCCTGCCAAAGGCAGGCCATCAATATGAGGTTTATCAGTGACTTCAAGACTATTATTCCAGTTGCGAACGGAAGTAACTTCCTGCCGAACGGCGGACATTAGAGCACCGCGCTCACGAATAATGGCATCTTGGGCTAAGACCTCCGCTTTCTCTATATCACTAAGCGAATTCCAGCTTTCTTCGCTTCCAAACGCAAGACATAAGTATTTCATATTTGGCCCCTTCTTGGTACGTTGAATATGCTTTCCTTAACTGGCCGAACGGCCTAAGCACATTCGACATCGATCGCCTAACGCCGTCAGTAGAGGTGTAGCTTTGCTACATCTTGCTAACTGGTTTAGGTCTTTACTTTATTCTCTCCCAGAAAGACAGATTAACTGATTCCGGATTGATAGCCTCTATGTACTTCAATGTGTACTCATTCTCCATCCATTTGGCACACACTTCTTCTGCTTTTTCTTGCGTTGTCGCAAAACCCACATCAGCATAGAGGCCATCGTTGCCTCTTAATACGACATGCGCTAAAAAACCGTCTTCCTTTGACAAGAACATTTCGTCTGCAGTTTGTGCCGCCTTTAACATTTCTGATTCTGACACACCCTCTTTAAGTTTGAACGTGCCAAACTCCATACCTACAAACCCCTGAATTTTTGTTAATGTCTGTAAATTCATTCTGCATACCTCTACTTGTGTTGACGAAAGGTTGCAGTGTAAACACCCGCTACTGACAGCGTACTGTCAGTTGAAGCTTATTTTTTTTCGGCTGACTTTATGCATTCCTGTAAATTAATCGCGTCAGTTTTTTCGTATTTCTCTTTGGTTATGTTGATTTTTGAAACTCTATCCAGTCTGAAATCACGATAAGACTTCCTCAAAGAGCACCAGCTGCCAAGTGTCCATTTCCCGCCCCAATAAAACAAACCTAATGGAATTACTTTCCTCTCCGTTAGATTTCCATCTGGTGTTTTGTACTGAATTTGAAGAATATACTGTTTCTTGATTGCCTCGTAGCATTGTCCCCAAATCTCTCTTTCATTTTTCCGTATGGATAAGTCAGGTGCATAGACAATAGGTGAGTATTCATTTCTGACATGCTCCGGTAACACTGATTCGATCTTATACGAGAGTGACCGAGCAGCTTCAGATAAAGAGTCGCCTGTCCAAGTACTAACCATTTTTATACCAAGAACCAAAGCATCAATTTCCGTTTCATTGAGATTAAGAGGCGGTAATGCATAATCTTCATGCAGTTGGTAGCCTATCCCTTTGGTCCCATAAATCGGTATCCCACTAACTGAAAGATCATCTATGTACCTATAGACCGTGCGAGCTGAAACTCCAAGCTCATCCGCAATTTTATCCGCTGTGATCGGCTGTTTTACACGAATCAAATTGGCTAACTGGAATAATCTATCAGCTTTTCTCATATATCTGTTTTTGAAGGATAACGCCGGAGCTAAGCCGACGCGCATTGTCTCTCTGGTTGGATTTGTTATAAAGCAAGAACGACTAAACTTGAATTGTACCTTTTAAATACTGTACGGCTTTACCTAAAAGAAAAACTTTATTATCCACAAGATTGCATATTATATTGCCGCCACGTTTAGAAGCCTGATATGCAATTAATTTAGACTTATTGAGCTTTTCAGCCCAATAAGGTGCTAATCCAGTATGAATGGAGCCTGTAACAGGATCTTCATCACCACCATTCGCAGGCCAGAAATAACGAGAAACAAAGTCGTAATCGTTTGATTTAGCGGTTACAACAACATCATATGGGGCGAGCTGCTTTAATAACTCATTATCTGGAACGACAGAAGTTACATCAACTTCGTTTTCATAAACAACAAAGTATGCTTGATTGTTTAATAACACTTCCTTTGGGGTAATTGAAAGGCCATTTAATAATGCTGTTGGTATATCGCTAATATTTTCAGGTGGTCTACTCGGAAACTCCATTTGAATATAACCACTATCCATTTTCGTAACAGATAAATCACCTACTGCTTTAGCGTAAAAATTAATATTGGTCACACCATCGTTTTTAGAAAAAATAACAAATGAAGATGCTAATGTCGCATGACCACAAAAATCAATCTCAGTTATAGGAGAAAACCAACGAATTTCATAATTGTGAATATCGATTTCTTTAACAAATGCAGTTTCTGACAGGTTATTTTCAATAGCAATAGATTGCATAATTTCATCAGAAAGCCAGTCGTTTGTAATAATTACTGCGGCTGAATTTCCTTTAAACGCAACATCTGTGAATGCGTCAACAACGTTGATTTCTAATTTCATTTGAGAATCTAGCTCCATAGTGATATTTGCTTTATAACGCCTAGCCAAAGAGCGTTTTTGTAGTTGATTTAATGTGCTATTAAAGCACATACTGAAGCGACGTAAAAAACGTCCCTCTTGAGCTATTTGCTATGTGTGCAGCCTCGGATAAGTATATAGCTTAAAGCGATTAACGCGCCATTAGTTGTAACTGGATTAAATGCTTCTACTAGCAAATTAGGTAACGCTGCTGCTACGTATAAACATAAGCCCACTAATGCGGCTATATTCGCTAATAGGATAGGCTTAAAACGGAAGAAAACAATGATAGCTATACCGAAAATAATTTCTCCGACACCTGCCACTTTTGTAATTAAATACGATATTTCCTCTGAAAACCCGGCTGTTGCAGTAATCGCTTTTTCCAGCGGTGCCACAGTTACCAACTTCGGAAATAAACCGTGATACATCCAACTAAGACCAAGGACGAATCTAGCTATTTGAATTGAATGATTATCCATAATTTAATGAAGCACATAACGCCGCCAATCGACCGTGCGTTTTTCGCGTCGGCTGAATTTGCATGGTTATGTTTAATATTCCCAACTGCTGTATGTTTCATTTTCGTTTTTCATATCTTCGTATAACCATACCATGCGGTCTAGAAACCAGCTTTTGCCAAGATAAACCATCGTAACACCGAAGACGGCTCCCCAAGCTGAGTAATAAACGACTGACCATATGATTAAGATTAGTCCTGCTAAGGAAATACTGTTTAGAATGTTGTACAAAGGCACATTGTGGTGATCCGGAATTTTCACCTTATCTCTATTTAAATAGACTCGTTCACCAAGAACTGCCTTTGAAGCCCAATTTTTAGTTGATTTTGGTTTTTTAAAAACAACAGGATTAAAAACCATCCAAAGAACAGACAGCCCCACAGGGATCAGACACCACCAACCAATCCAAATCCTGCTCCAAAAAGCAATAACTATAACAGGTAGAACAGAATACCTCGTCCAAACACTAATGGGATTTGCATGTTTCATCCAATTTTCATCCGTCAAATTGAATGCATTTGCAATTTTTCTTTCTAATGTCATTTGTTAAGTTTAATTGCAACCATGAAAGACTGCCTCCACACGATTACCTGACGGGTCAAACAGGAAAGCGCCAAAATAGTTTTCGTGGTACTGCTGTCTTATTCCAGGTTCGCCATTATTAAGGCCACCGTTTTCAACGCCATTTTTATGGAAAAGAATTACTGCTTCTTGGCTCGTGGCTTTGAAACACCAATGTCTAGCATCATCAGTGTTTGATGTCTTAGATTCATATACTGCCAGACACGTATGACTTTCATTCCCCGCTTTACAGCGTACGCCATAGCCTAACGATGTTGCTGTTTGATAAACCTTTTCACATCCCAAAGCTTGCATAATCGAGTCATAAAAATTAACGCAGCTTTCTAAGCTATGGACCGAAATTGAAACATGATCTAAAAGATGCACTGTGACCTCGCAAACTTAACGTCGCCATAATTTGGCGGCCTGGAGCGCACGTAAGGCTGTCAAATTGATGGCCTTGTTCTACGCGTTACTAAATAATTGATTGTAACCATCCTTTGAATAATAACTTAATACTTTTCCATTTTTAACAAAGTGTAGCGAACCACATTTTTCACATTCATAAACTCGGTTCATGTTTTCATTTTGAGAATTGCCAATAATGTCATAAGCAAAGGTATCTTGAGACAAATCCTCGGGGTAACCATTTCCTTTATTTGAAGAAAACCAACTATCGAGTCCACCAGATTTCGCTAACTCGACACACTCTTCTATAGGTATCGCAATTGAATCAGCGTACCGATCTTCATTTAACTCTGTTAAGTAATAGGCGGATGTTGAAGAGGGATAACCTCTTTCCTTAATTACATCCCCACACTGACATTTTATTTCTTCAATCATATTGACGTAGAATAGTTGATTATACGGAATCTGTAATTTATCTACATATACGGATTCCGCCTATGTATTTTCCGCCCAGCCCTCTACCACGATTTGATCAGGCGTTACAATCACTTAAAAACAGGGAAGCTACAAGGAGATAGGTATCATGTCAAGTTATCATTCATACAACAACTCTCTAGCGGCTATTGCTCACTTTTGGAAACACTGTATTGCTTTATTAACGCGCCGGAAGATTGGCAATGGCTTCAATGAATGCATGTACTTGAATAAGCAGCGCATTTTATGACTCAGCTTCTTCCACTTGTTTTGTTTTTTTCCCAGAAATTTTTAAATGATTAATTAAACTCACCAACACAAAACTCAATAACATTAATAAATACCAAGAACTGAGTTTGGCAAGAGAGACCATGTGCCATTCACTGGTTTGATTAGGGTAGAGCCATATATTGGTATAAGTTGCAATATTTTCGGCGAGCCAGATAAACAGAGCAACTAAAAACCAGCCGAGCAGTACCGGCATTTTCCGATGTGTTTTAATAATTTTGAAGTAAAGAGTCGTGCGGTAGAACAGTAAAAAGGTTGCCGTAAGTAAAACCCATCGCAAATCCCAGATGTAGTGGTGTGAAAAAAAATTCATATAAATTAGGCTGACGAGCACAATGGTTGCCCATTTGGCGGGGTAGTAGGAGTATTCAAATCTAAAAATTCGCCAAGCTCTGGCGATATAACTACCCACGGCGCTGTACATAAATCCGGTAAATAGGGGCACATTGGCAATGCCAAAAACATACTCTTCGGGGTAAGACCATGAGGCGATACTATCGGATGTTTTAAATAACTCCATAATAGTAGCGACCAGATGGAATATTAGAATAACAATGGATTCTCTGAATGTTTCTAATTTACTGACCAGTAATACGACTTGAAAAATAATCGCAGAGAGAAAAATAAAATCGTACCGATGTAGGCTTTCTAAGGGATACCAATAGCTGGTGATAATCATTATCCCTAATAAAAAACCGCCAAAGAGACTGGCATAAGCCTGTTTTAATCCAAAAAGCCAAAATTCATAAATAAAGCGTTTTACATTGGTCATTGCGACATCCATTTATGTTACCAAAGCATTTAATGACAATGAGAGAAATTCATAGCGTCCAAAATAAGGGGGGGGATTATATACTAGATTAGCTCTTGGTAAATGGTGGCATTGATTTTGCGATAAAGGTGATAACCCCTTATCTTTGTCAAGAAAGTGACGCTGTATGGCTATTCCTAGTTTTAATCAATTGAAATTCCCAGAGCCCCGTCAATTATTCGATTCTGTAAAAAGTGCTGGCACCAATAATTTAGGTATTCCCTTAGTATTGCTCATGCTACTGGGCATGATGATTCTGCCTCTTCCTGCATTTTTATTGGATGTCTTTTTCTCATTTAATATTGCGCTTTCTATCGTTGTCTTGTTGGTTGGGGTTTACAGTATGCGACCCCTAGATTTTGCAGTATTTCCTACCATTTTATTGTTGGCAACGTTATTACGACTTGCGCTGAATGTTGCCTCTACGCGTGTGGTCTTGCTTGAGGGACATGAAGGTGGCGATGCGGCAGGTAAGGTGATACAGGCGTTTGGTGAAGTCGTTATTGGCGGTAATTACGCCGTTGGTTTAGTGGTTTTCCTTATTTTAATCATTATTAACTTTGTGGTTGTGACTAAGGGTGCCGGCCGTATTTCTGAAGTCAGTGCGCGTTTTACCTTGGATGCCATGCCAGGTAAACAAATGGCGATTGATGCAGATTTAAATGCGGGTTTAATCGATCAAGAAGAAGCGAAGCAACGCCGTAAAGATGTGGCTAGCGAGGCCGATTTTTATGGGGCAATGGATGGTGCGAGCAAGTTTGTAAGAGGGGATGCGGTTGCCGGTATTCTTATTTTAATTATTAATGTTATCGGTGGTTTAAGTGTTGGCATGGCGCAGCATCAGTTGGAGTTTTCTGATGCCATGGAAAAGTATATTTTGCTGACGATTGGTGACGGGCTCGTTGCTCAAATTCCTTCCTTACTCCTCTCTGTTTCCGCAGCCATTATGGTGACGCGAGTCAATAATAGTAACGAGGATATGCGTGGGCAAATTATTACGCAAATGTTTGATTCTCCTAGAGCTTTAGCGATCTCGGCAGGCATTTTATTCATTATGGGGATTATTCCCGGTATGCCCCATGTTGCTTTTTTAGGTTTATCCTTTGCTTGTGGAGGCATGGCTTGGTTTATACATAAAAAGAAACAAGAGGGTAGTGTTGAAGAAGTTGCCGGTCGAGATAAAGTGAAAACCATGACGAGTGGTGGTGGAAACGCAAAGACTTTACCTGCTGCCCCAAGTTCAAATGAACCTAATGTTATTGAAGGTAAAGCAGAAAATGCCGAAGTCAGTTGGGATGATGTTATGCTGGTGGACATTGTTGGTTTAGAAGTGGGTTATCGTTTAATTCCATTAGTGGATATTAGCCAGGGGGGGGAATTATTAGGGCGTATTAAAGGGGTACGCAAAAAATTATCGAAAGAATTAGGCTTTTTAATTCCCTCTGTTCATATTCGAGATAATTTGGATTTAATGCCTAATCAGTATCGCTTAACACTGATGGGAGTGAGCTTGGGTGAAGCAGAAGTCTTCACTGACAAAGAGCTGGCCATTAATCCTGGCCAGGTGTTTGGTCAATTGCAAGGTACAAAAACAAAAGATCCAGCCTTTGGTTTGGATGCGATTTGGATTGATAAATCCTTAAAAGATAAAGCGCAAACATTGGGTTATACCGTGGTTGATTGTGGCACGGTTATCGCCACTCATCTCAATCAAATTATGCAAAAACACAGCGATGAAATGTTGGGTTATGAAGATATTCAACAGCTACTAGATAACCTAGCGAAAAACTCGCCTAAGTTAGTTGAAGAGCTCGTTCCTAATACCGTGTCCTTTAATGTATTGCGCAAAGTACTGCAAAATCTATTGCGTGAGCGCGTGTCGATACGCGATTTCCGTTCCATTGCCGAGGCCTTAACGGGTTTTGGTCAGAGTAATGATGCCGATGCCTTAACGGCGGTTGCTCGTAAAGCGTTAGCCAGACAAATTGTGCAGGCCATTGTCGGCAATGACGAAGAACTACCAGTGATGACCTTAGATCCAGGTTTGGAACAGTTATTGCTGAACTCAGTAGCACAGGCACAAAAATCTGGCGTTGACGATAGTGCTTTTGTTGAACCGATGCTTGCTGAACGTTTACAGCAGTCGCTATTAGAGTCATCGCAAAAACAGGAAATCGTCGGTAAGCCTTTGATTTTATTAGTTGCAGCACCTTTAAGGATGATGATGGCAAAGTTTGTTCGCATGTTTACCCCGGATATGCACGTATTGGCATTTACGGAAGTACCCGATAACAAACGTCTGACCATTGACGCTTCGATACGAGCGGAATAGTCAATGCCTGAGATAGCAATGTCTGACATAGCATGTCCGGTATAACAACGATTGACATATTTAAAAAACAGGGCTGATTAAGGAAGTATCAGCCCTTAACGATAAGGTAGGTGATTATGCAAACCAAACGTTTTGTTGCAGCAGATATGCGTCGCGCACTGTCAATGGTTCGCGATGAGTTAGGTGAAGACGCAATGATTTTGTCGACTCAGCGCACCAGCAAAGGCGTTGAAATTATTGCGACAGCAGAGGACGTTGCCGCGCCACCAAAAGTTGAAGCCGCTCCCGTTGAAATGAGGCCAACTGAAATGGCGCCGCCATCTTACCGTTCTCCACACCCTTCTATGGTGAATGCACAACAAACTGCTGCCGAGCGCCCATCCGTGGGTTTGGCTTCTGGAAAGACCCAAGAAGAATTGGCGCAAGAGTTAGAAGCCGCACGCCGAAAAATGTTGGCAGTACAACAATCGCAACAAGAAAATATGACGCTAACAGAATGGGCTGACAGACAGTTTTCAAAGACGCGAGCGCAACCTTCAGCGTCGCAAACAAATAGAGCGCAAACAGAAGTCGCACAAATAAGCGAAGAAAGAGTACAGCAATATCGGCAACGAGATGAAAAAGAAATTCAGCGCTTACATGAAGAAATTACCAATATGCGCAGTGCATTTGAAAGCCAGTTAATAGCGATGAGCATGGCCCAAGAGCGCCAATTTCAAGAGCAAAAAAATACGCAGGATATTATTCCTATTGCGGCAACAGTAAAGCAAAAACTAGCGAGGCTCGGTTTAACACAAGCCTGTAACGAACAAGTGATTCGCTCGTTGCGAACCGTAGATGATCTCAGTATGGATGAAAAGGCCCTTTGGAAAGAAAGCTTGGCGCGCCTTGCGAGAGGTATTCCCGCCATCACCAACGACCCGGTAGCCACCGGGGGCATTTATGCCTTTTTGGGAACTACGGGTGTGGGTAAAACGACGACCATTGCAAAATTAGCCGCTCGTTATGTGATGAAACACGGTGCCGATCAAGTGGCTTTACTAACGACTGATACCTTTCGGATCGGCGCACACGATCAACTCCGAGCATTGGGAAAAATTTTAAATGTTGAGGTGCAGGTCGTTGATAAACTCAGCGAGCTTCCCCGTTTATTAAAGCGTTTTACGAAACAATCCTTGGTACTCATTGATACTCCGGGAATGGGCTATCGCGACCCGCAGCTAAACCGTCATCTCAGTATTCTGAGGCAGTGTCCTCATGTGCAGACCAGCTTGGTATTGTCGGCCAACAGCCAATATCAAATGATGCAGGCATCGCTGCATAGCTATCGACTGGCCAACCCACGTTTTTGTGTGATGACAAAGTTAGATGAATGTGCCAGCTTAGGTGATGCTATCAGTTTGCTAAGTGCCAATGATTTGGCGCTGGCTTACATTACGGATGGCCAGGCAATACCAGATGATATTTCCGTGATTAAAGCCCATCAACTAGTTGCAAAAGCTGTGACACTGACTCAAAGACCACAAATACAGGGCTCTGAGCAACGCGATCTATCTTCTTCAAAAAAGCCGGCTTAGTAGAGTGTGGATTGTGATAAAGCATCTATACTCAATGAAAAGCCAATAAAAGTACTATTCGCTTAGGAGTATTATTACTAATGAGTCATCCAATACAGGTCATAGCAATTACTGGTGGCAAAGGCGGCGTGGGCAAGAGCAATGTGTCTGTCAACCTGAGTTTGGCCCTAGCCCAATTGCAACGGCGAGTCATGTTGCTTGATGCCGATTTAGGTTTAGCGAATATTGATGTGTTATTGGGTATTAGAGCTAAGAAAACCATTGCCGATGTCTTGTCCGGTGAATGTGACCTAAAAGATATTTTGGTGACGGGTCCCGGTGGTATCCGAATTGTTCCCGCCGCTTCAGGGGTGCAGCAAATGGCCACCTTAACCCCTCAGCAGCATGGTGCGCTTATCCAAGCTTTCAGTCATTTAGGTGATCAACTTGATATCTTAGTCATTGATACGGCTGCCGGTATTTCCGACACAGTGGTTAGCTTTGTAACTGCAGCTCAGGAAATCGTGGTGGTTGTGTGTGACGAACCATCCTCCATCACAGATGCGTATGCATTAATTAAGCTATTGAACCGAGACCATAAAGTACAACGTGTACGCGTTATTGCCAATATGGTGGGATCGGCCAAAGAAGGGCAGATGCTCTTTAATAAATTACGTCAGGTTTGTGAGCGTTTTCTGGATATTAGTATGCAATACGCTGGTGCTATACCGGCCGATGAAAACGTGCGTAAAGCCGTACAAAAGCAGAAGCCGGTGTTGGAATATGCCCCACGTTGTAAAGCCGCTCTAGCGTACAAACAAATCGCTAGCAAAATTCAGGACTGGCCTGTTAACTCATCGCCTCGAGGCCATTTAGAGTTTTTTGTTGAACGTCTTCTACAACAGCAGGGCCAGCATATTAGCGCTTCCATGTAATGACTGCTGATCCCACGATTATGTATGAACAGGAAAAAGTAGCGTCAAGTTCCATCGCCATAGAAGATTATGCGCCACTTGTAAAGCGTATAGCACAGCATATGATGGTGCGCATGCCAGCCAGTGTTCAGCTGGATGATTTAATCCAAGCGGGCATGATCGGCTTACTGGAAGCCGCACAAAAATATGATGCGGATCAAGGCGCAAGTTTTGAAACCTATGCGGGCATTCGTATACGCGGTTCCATCATTGACGAAATGCGTCGTGGTGACTGGGTACCTCGATCGGTACATCGAAACAACCGCCGAATCAATGAAGCGATTACCGAGATAGAAAACCGTCAAGGTAGAGATGCCTCAAGCCAGGAAATAGCCGATGAGTTAGGCGTTAGTCTGGATGAGTATCATCTGATGTCACAGGATGCCATGTGCGGTCGACTTTTTAGTATTGAAGAAAGTTTTGCAGAAGATGAGCCTTCTGCCAGCAGTGAAGTTGAAACGAGTGCCGCTTTTAGTACCCCGCATACTCAGGTGCATCAAGATCAACTCAGGCAAGCGATAGCGGACAATATCAAAGCCTTGCCAGAGCGTGAACAGTTGGTGCTATCCCTGTATTACAACGAAGAGCTCAATTTAAAAGAAATAGGGCAAGTCTTGGGGGTTAGTGAATCCAGAGTGAGCCAAATTCATAGTCAGGCTGCTTTGAAATTGCGCTCTCGTTTACAGAATTGGTAGGTTTTACAAGGTATTAGGGGCCTAAAAGCTTTTTTTAATTCATTAGACTGGCTACATCAAAAACTCGGTCTAGACTATAAATAGAACTGCTCATAAGTCGAAGTGTGGAGGTTACATTGGACAAAAATATGAAGATCCTGATAGTTGATGACTTTTCAACCATGCGTAGGATTATCAAAAATTTACTGCGAGACCTAGGCTTTACTAATACCCAAGAAGCTGACGATGGTTTAACAGCCTTGCCGATGTTAAAGAATGGCGATTTTGATTTCCTCGTCACCGATTGGAATATGCCTGGTATGACAGGTATCGACTTACTTAAAGAAGTCCGGGCGGATGAAAAGTTGGCAGATTTACCAACCTTAATGGTCACCGCGGAAGCTAAACGCGATCAAATCGTTGAAGCTGCGCAAGCGGGTGTGAATGGTTATGTAGTTAAGCCATTTACTGCGGCAGCACTAAAAGAAAAAATAGAAAAAATATTTGAACGCGTTCAGTAATTATTTCAATGATACCTTGTGATATCAAATTAGGTTAAACGGCATCTAAATAAGGTTGATAGATGGATAGTCAGTTATCTACAGATGAAAGCGCAATAGAGCAGTTACGAGAGTGTGCTGCCTTACTTACTGAAAAGTTGCATCGCAATGAGTATGAAGAAGCATCGGTATTGATTAATTCTTTAAAAGAGAATCGCGATAAACATATTTTTCAATCTGTTGGCAAGCTAACAAGAGGTTTACATAACGCCATTGTTAATTTTAATGTCGATGCTAACAAAAAAGTCGATAAAAAAAGTATCGCGGAAGGTGAAACGGATCTAAACGATGCCTCCAGTCGTTTAGAATACGTGATTAATATTACGCAGAATGCCGCTGATAAAACCATGGATATGGTAGAAGAATGCGCTCCCATATCACTTGAATTAGGCCAGGAAGCCGCCTCGCTTAAACAACAATGGGCGCGTTTAAGAAATAGAGAAATGTCAGCGGATGAATTTAGAGAGTTGTATCAACGGTTAGATGTTTTTTTTGAACAGCTAGATGTGAGTACTAATAAGCTAAGTGAAAACCTTCAAAACATTATATTGGAGCAAGGTTTTCAGGATTTAACCGGGCAAGTATTAAAAAAGGTGATTGGATTAGTTACCGAAGTTGAAACAAATTTAGTTTCTTTGGTTCGTATTGCTGGTCAGGTAGAGGAAGTTGTTGGTATTGATGGGGAAAGTGCGAATGAAAAAATTGAGAATAACGGTCTCGACATTCGTGGAGAAGGACCGCAACATAAGGCACACCAAAGAGATGATGTTGTTGCCAGTCAAGATGACGTTGACGACTTACTATCGAGTTTAGGTTTTTGAGGAGCACTGAATGAGTTTTTCTGATGATGAAGAGATTCTTCAGGATTTTTTAGTTGAGGCGGGTGAGATACTCGAGCAGCTCTCTGAGCAGCTGGTCGAACTTGAACAGCGTCCTAATGATAAAGATTTGCTCAATGCAATTTTTCGTGGTTTCCACACCGTTAAAGGCGGTGCCGGATTCTTGCAACTCGATAATATGGTTGAGTGCTGCCATGTTACTGAAAACCTATTTGATATTTTACGTAATGGTAAGCGTACCGTTACCCCCGAACTAATGGATGTTGTGCTACAAGCACTAGATACAGTGAATGCGCAATTTTCCGATGTGCAACAAAAAAATGAACCTCAACATGCAGACCCGAATCTTATTGCCTCTCTAGCGAGGCTTGTCGCCTGTGAAGATTTAGAGGGCGACAGTGCTCCCGCCCCGGCGCCAACTGAACCAAGCCCAGAGCCAGTAGCGACTACTTTTATTGAAGATGACGATGTAGAGCCAGTTAGTAATGCTGCCCCTGGTGACGATATTACTGATGAAGAATTTGAAAAGCTTGTTGATGCGGTTAGTGAAACAAAAGCGGAACCCGTTGCACCTGTAGAAAATACAGTGGCTAATACTGCATCAGATGATATATCTGAAGAAGAGTTTGAATCATTATTAGACCAGTTGCATGGCCAAGGTAAAGGCCCAGGATCAAAGTCCGCATCAGCAGCAAAATCCAGTGCCACTGCACCTGAAAAAACGAATGAAGTTAAGAGTGCCGGTGGACCTGATTTAATATCAGATGATGAATTCGAAGATCTTCTTGACCAACTACATGGTAAAGGTAAGGGGCCAACAAAAGTAGGTAGTGAGGAGGTTAGATCATCGCCTGCTACCTCAAGTCCTCCGCCAATGAAGCCAACCCCTGCAGCCAGTAGCCCAGCTCCAGAGCCACCCAAGCCCGCTGCAAAACCAGTGGCGCCCACGCCACCAGCACCTACAAGAGATGCCGCGCCTGCTGCTGAAACCACGGTGCGTGTTGATACTCAGCGTCTCGATGACATTATGAATATGGTGGGCGAGCTTGTACTGGTTCGAAACCGTTTAGTTCGTCTCGGCGATAAAAGTACCGATGAGTCTTTAAGCAAAGCGGTTTCAAACTTAGATGTGGTAACAGCCGATTTGCAAACGTCGGTGATGAAAACCAGGATGCAGCCCATTAAAAAAGTATTTGGGCGTTTCCCACGCGTTGTTCGTGACCTTGCGCGCAACTTGAAAAAAGAAATCAATTTAGAATTGGTGGGTGAAGAAACAGATTTAGATAAAAATTTAGTGGAAGCATTGGCTGATCCTTTAGTGCATTTGGTTCGCAATTCGGTCGATCATGGTATTGAGGCTCCCGATGTTCGCGAAGCTAATGGCAAACCTCGAGTGGGCAAAGTCATTCTTGCTGCAGAACAAGAGGGCGACCATATCCTACTTTCTATTACCGATGATGGCGGTGGTATGGATGCAGCTAAACTACGTTCTATCGCTGTCGCTAAAGGACTAATGGATGAAGATGCGGCTCAACGCTTATCTGACATTGAAGCCTTTAACTTAATATTTGCCCCCGGTTTTTCTACCAAGACAGAAATTTCTGATGTCTCTGGTCGTGGTGTTGGTATGGATGTGGTAAAAACTAAAATCACACAACTCAACGGCTCGATTGAAATCGATTCTCGTCTTGGCGAAGGCACTCGCATCATGATTAAAGTGCCTTTAACATTAGCGATTATGCCAACCTTAATGATTATGTTGGGTGAACAGGCCTTTGCATTGCCATTGGTAAGTGTGAATGAAATTTTCCATATGGATTTAACAAAAACAAATGTGGTTGACGGTCAGGAATGTATTACGGTTCGTGATAGAGCCATTCCTGTTTTTTATCTGAAGCGTTGGTTGGTTCGAGGTGGTAGCACGATTGTCGCAAATGAAGCGACTAGTGATAGCGCCCATGTTGTTATTGTTACTGTTGGTACACAAAGAGTGGGTTTTGTTGTTGATCAATTAATTGGTCAAGAAGAAGTAGTGATTAAACCCTTGGGTAAAATGCTTAATGGAACACCAGGCATGGCGGGTGCAACCATTACCGGTGACGGTACTATTGCGCTAATACTCGACGTACCCAGTATGTTGAAACGTTATGTGGGTGTAGTGAGTTAAACTGAGCCAATGACTTATAATATTCTTATTGTTGATGATTCTAGTTTTTTTCAACGACAACTTAAAAATATTATCGACCAACATCCGGATCTTAATGTTATAGGCGTTGCCAATAATGGTCGAGAAGCCATTGAAAAAGTTAAATCCTTAAAGCCTGATATTGTTACCATGGATTATGAAATGCCCATGATGGATGGGGTCAGTGCAGTCCGTACTATTATGGCAGAAAACCCTCTGCCAATTATGATGCTCTCCTCGATGACTTACGAAGGTGCCCGCATTACGCTGGATGCGCTGGATGCGGGTGCTGTCGATTTCATGACAAAAAACTTTTCTGAAATTGCCAATAATAGCCCAGCAATTAAAAAGCGTATTTGTGATAGCTTGCTCGCCATTGCGAGTAAAAATAAAAAAACTACCACTGATAAAAGCACATTCAATATTCCTACAGAAAACAAACTTGCTGAATCAAGTTATCGATCAAGCGGTGTTGGTTTTTGTCCGCAACCCATTGCAGAACATAATGTTGTTAGAGAGCCTAAAGCCAAGGCGGTATCGTCTGAAAAACCTAAGCTATTAGTTATTGGTGCTTCTACTGGTGGTCCGGCGGCATTAACTGAATTATTAAAAGCTCTTCCGGCGACATTTTCTATACCCATTTTAATTGTGCAGCATATGCCAGAAAACTTTACACTGGCTTTTGCTGAAAGGTTAGATCGCTTATGCCAAGTCAGCATAAAAGAAGCGTCTACTGGCGATGATATACTTCCTGGAAGAGTATTGTTGGCTCCAGGTGGGAAACAAATGATAATAGATTCTAAAAATAAAAAGAAAGTAAAAATTGTTGACGGCACAAAAGAAGTTACATATACACCTTGTGTCGATATTACTTTTGCCTCGGTGTCTAATACTTATGGTAAAGATGCACTAGCTATCGTCATGACAGGAATGGGACATGACGGACGTGATGGTGCAAAACTATTGAAGCGATATGGCGCACGCATATGGACGCAAGAAAAAGAAAGTTGCTTAATCTATGGTATGCCGATGGCCGTTGACCAGGCTAACTTATCGGATGCTTCGTATACTATTTCACAAATTCAAAAAGAGCTTATTAAATTTTAGATCAAGAATATTTCAACGTAATTTTTGGGGGTAAATTTAGCCTATATATTGATTTAGCTATCCTTTTTTGAATATTTTGTTTATTAGTCATACCAATTAAAATTTTTTAATTTCTCTCGTAAGTGGGGCATAACTAATCTAATTCTCTCCATACCAGGAAGGTTTAGCATAGCCCCGTTAGCGCCAATCAATTTATGATCTTTTAAGTCTTCTAGAGATTTTGGAGAGTTGTAATTTTTACTAAGCCTTTCGGCTGACAGTAGTGGAGCTTTTGTATTTATTGAAGCTAACTTAAACAAATATGAGTAATATGGGTTTCGATAGCATAACTTTGAACTGGTGTAGCTACTACATGTAAGCCAATTACTCTCTTCTTTATAGCCTCTTTCTAAGATATTGATTTTAAGCACGTTTCTACTATGGTTAAGCTAGGGCCATTCTTATTAACGTGATTATTTTCTATGGATGTTTTAAGCATTTTAGGTATTGTGATTGCATTTGCAGCTCTCCTTGGAGGTAATTTCCTTGAAGGTGGCTCATGGCAATCGCTGATTAATATCCCTGCGGCATTAATTGTTTTTGGTGGTACGGTCGGTGCTGCTATGCTGCAAACACCATTGAAAACAATGCGGCATTCGTTGACGCTATTAGCATGGGTGTTTAGACCACCCTCTATTAATTTTTTTGAGCAAGTGCAAAAGGTCTCTGACTGGGCAACTGTTTCTAGGCGCAGTGGTTTGTTAGGCTTAGAAAAATTGGCGGCAGCAGAAGAAGACCTCTTTGCTAAAAAAGCCTTGGAATTATTGATTGATGGCACTAATCCACAAGTTATTAGACATATTTTAGAGGCCGACTTAAGCTTAACCGAGCAGCGCGACAGCAATGCTGTAAAAGTTTACGCCAGCATGGGGGGCTACGCGCCAACGATAGGGATTATCGGTGCAGTGATGGGCTTAATCTATGTTATGCGTAATCTTGCCGACCCGAGCGAACTAGGTGCGGGAATTGCTATTGCCTTTGTTGCGACCATTTATGGTGTTGCCCTTGCGAATTTGCTATTACTGCCTATTGCTAACAAACTGACTCTCTACATTAATCAACAAGCACAGGCAAAAGAACTGATTATCGAGGGAATATTGTATATTGCCGACGGTGATAATCCGAAAGCAATTGAAATGAAACTCAATGGTTATCTGTAATGCTTATCTTTATAGTATCCACCTTGTCGTGTTGGTAAAAGGTAATGCGACGTCGCGTCCAAACTGATCTCAATATTAACCATGAACGCTGGTTAGTGTCTTACGCAGATTTTGTTACCTTACTGTTTGCTTTTTTTGTGGTGATGTACTCAATTTCACAAGTGAGCGAAAGCAAATATCGAGTACTTTCCGAGACGATGACGAAAGTATTTAATGAACCCAATCGCAGCCTTGAGCCAATACAAATTGGTGAACTCTCTCGCTCTAGCGAAACAACACCGATTATTACCAATAATGAAAATCAAGGTGCATTTACTCAAACCGCTGATCTACCACAACTTTCGGATCAATTTACGGAACAGTTTGCCGATTTGATTGATGATGATGTCGTACAGGTGAATAGTAATGAATACTGGCTACAAATCTCGTTAAATAACAGCATCCTTTTCCCTTTGGGTAAAGTCGACCCAAAAGCGGAAGCGTTCCCTGTGCTTGCTGAAGTTGCTGAATTACTCAGGGATTTTGATAACCCCATTCAAGTAGAAGGTTATACCGATAATATTCGCGTTAATTCGACACAGTTTCCCAGTAATTGGGAATTATCAGCCGCTCGTGCTGCCGCTATTGTTAAGGTTTTAATCGATGAGGGAATTGATGCCCCTCGTTTGGCAGCCGTCGGTTACGGTGAACATCATCCGATAGCAGAGAACGATACACCCGAAGGACGAGCTCAAAATCGTCGGGTTGTATTAATGATTGCCCGCGAAAAAGTCCAGCGTCCAATGATCAAAAGCAAAATCGAAGTCGAAGCGGCCATTGATACCCGTGAACGTGAAGAGGTGCAAGTGAACCCTCAGCCTGGTAGTAACAGTAACAAGCCACTTGATGAACAAGCGTCTCAAAAAATACCAGAGCCATTAGTTTCTGAAGAGATATCAGAGCAGGGGACTGATACACCGCAATCGACCGAAGAAAAAATACAGGCCTTAATTGACGCCAACAAAGGACTTGGCTTGGAAACACTATTACGCGAAGAAGAGTCTAAAAAAGAGGGTGGGGCTAAGCAGCCTGATGAGAAAGAAAGTTCTGAAGGGATTACACCTGTTGAGACAGAGACAGGGGGCTTGTTATTCAGTAGTGACCCTGATTTACCTCGCAAAAGAAACTGATATTTGTCACATAACCTGAAAAATAAGCGGTGCAGCAGGCACATTATTTGCTCAAAGGTCTATAGTTAATAGGTTAAGGTGTAAAAACGTCGAGTATCTGGCGTTTTGTCAGTGTTAAGTTGTATTGATTTTTATATCGAGTGTGGAGCGCATTTGGATATCTGGACTGTTGCTAACCAGAAAGGGGGCGTCGGCAAAACCACGACAGCCGTGGCCCTTGCTGGACTTGCCGCGGAGAAAAATCAACGCGTATTGCTGGTTGATTTAGACCCGCATGGCTCCATGACGAGCTATTTTCGCCAAGATCCTGACGGTTTAAGTAATAGTGTCTTTACGCTGTTTCAGAACCCAGGCCAGATTTGTTTAGAAACAGCGGTGCAGCTACTTATGCCGACCGGTTTTGAGAATATTGCTTATCTACCTGCCTCAACAGCCCTGGCGACTCTGGAGAGAAAAGCGATTGGCAAAGATGGTATGGGGCTCGTTATCCGGCGAGCTTTGTCCTATTTGGTAGATGATTTTGATTTGGCGATTATCGATTCTCCGCCTATCTTAGGCGTACTCTTAGTCAATGCCTTGGCTGCCTGTGATCGTTTGATTATTCCTGTGCAGACCGAATTTTTGGCATTAAAAGGCCTAGAACGCATGATACATACACTTCACATGCTAGAGCACTCCCAAAAAAAGCACATGAATTATGTCATTGTGCCCACTATGTATGACAAGCGCACACAAGCCTCTCTGGGGGCACTTGTTGAAATTCGCCATCGCTATGGTGTCGATACTTGGCCGGGAAAAATTCCAGTGGATACCCTGTTGCGTAATGCCAGCAAGCAAGGTTTGCCACCGAATATTTACACGGATGAGAGTCGTGGCGTTGATGCCTACCGTAGCCTCTTAAAGTGGCTACAACCCAAAGATGTTAGTAAAACGCGTTATTGGGAGGCGGGGTAGTGAGTCATAAGCAAGTGGAAGATATGATTAGCGATTATTTTCATGAGCTTTTGGGACATCCCGCGGCGAATGAAGAGAACAGCGCAGTCGATAAAAATATCAATAAAAAGCCACTAGATTCGCCTAAAGTTCTTGCAGCTAGAGAGGCTTCAGTTGAGCCCGAGCCCATTGGTTCGACAAAAATTCATAAAGAAAGTAAGACTGAAAAGAGTCGTGACACTGAGATAAATGGCACTACCTTTGCTCAAGAGCCGTTCGTCGTCATTCCAAAACAAAAATTTAGTGCTACTCCCCGGGCTTTGTCAGTAGCTAAAAATACGAGTGATAGTACGCTGCCAATTAAAGAGGAGTGTCCACCCTCAGAAGCAAGTGCGTACGAGCAACACAAGCAACGTCTAGAAAACATACTAAAACAGGTTAGTGCTTTTGATACCAGTGCTAAATCTGAGTCTCTTGCACCACCTGAGGCTCCTTCTACTGTGCCAACTAGCCCCTCAGTTGATAAACCTGATACGCCTATTAGTTATACGGAAGAGGCCAGTGATGCAGTGCCGATTGCGGAGGTCTATCAGGATATCCCTACATTGAGTAGCGAATGGCTTGATAATGGTCGCCCTAACTGGGCGCAAGAGCGTTTCGATATTTTATTGGTAGAAGTCAATGGCTTACAACTAGCTGTGCCACTGGTGGCACTCGGTCAAATTCAAACGATGGATGAAAATCTCACTCCTTTATTTGGCCAGTCCGATTGGTTTATGGGTTTACAGCAAAGTCCTATCGGTAATATTAAAACCGTAAATACAGCCAAGTTTGTTATGCCAGAACGCTATCAAAATGAGCACAATTACAAATATGTTGTCTCCATAAATGGCTTACATTGGGGGTTGGCGGTTGATTCTATCCACCAGCCCATTTCTGTTTCTCCCGATGCCATTCGTTGGCGAGTGAATCGCAGTAATCGTCCATGGATGGCCGGCATGGTGAAAGATCATATGTGTGTTTTACTGGACATACCCGCATTGGGTGAAATTTTGCAAAAACAGGATAAAAATCGGCAAGAAGCAACTGGCGGAAAGACCTAAATACACTATATTAAAGGTAGTAGTGCAAACTTTGTCATCCTGAGGGTAAACAATAATGAGTAGCAATGCAGCAGCACAAAAGACAAGTAGTGATGATCCAGTCTTACAGTGGGTTACCTTTCGCTTGGCCGGTGAAACCTATGGTGTGAATGTGATGCAGGTGCAAGAGGTACTTCGCTATACCGAGATTGCTCCAGTACCTGGTGCACCTGATTATGTATTAGGCATCATAAACCTTCGTGGTAATGTCGTTACTGTCATTGACACACGTAATCGCTTTGGTTTGGTCTCCGGTGAGACAACCGACAATACCCGTATTGTCATTATCGAAACGGAAGGTCATGTGATTGGTATCCTGGTTGATAGTGTGGCAGAAGTCGTTTATTTACGTCAGTCCGAAATCGAAACAGCACCGAATGTGGGCAATGACGAAAGTGCTAAGTTTATTCAAGGTGTTTGTCATAAAAACAATGAATTGCTTATTCTTATCGAACTCAATAAGTTGTTAACCGATACGGAATGGGCGGAGCTGGAAGAAGTCTAACGGTGCGTTATATTAGCCGTGACGAATTGAAATAAGTGGTAAGCAGATAGGTAACCGCGATGATTGAACAATGGTTAGTGACAGTCAGTAATTGGAATAGCAGTACATTGATAATTGCTTTGGTTGGTATCGTCGGTATTGTTGCCGTATCTATGTTATTTCGTAGCCAGAGTCGAGTCGCTGGTTTACAACAACAGTTGAAAAAACTTGAGCGCGATCTACGCATATCAAATGGCAGTGCCATTGGTATGGGGCAGCAACTTATTCAGATAGAAAAACAACTTCAACAGCAAAAAAATGCATTCATGCAGCAAGAATCAAAAGCTGCTTCGATAACGACAAATACACAAACGATTCGCCCCTCGGTAGTAGAGAGCGTGGCCGTAGACAAGACATCAGTCGACAATGCTGGGTCTATCTATGACCAAGCTCGTCAAGCACTTGCCCAAGGCCTAGCGATTGATGAAATCGCTCAACAGTGTGGACTTTCTTACGCCGAAGTTTCTTTACTGCAAACATTGAGTAAAAGCTCTATTAGTTCACCATCCTGAGTTAGCGTTAAAACTAATTTTTAACCGGTCTAAATACAAACTTATTAATAAGTTAATTAAAAAAATATATTGCGGTAGCGGTTGAGTGAGTATTGCTTTTGGCGTTATTCCCGTGCAGTCTGGAATCCAGACCAAAATGATTCCGATTACTCTGAATCCCCACCTTCGCGCAAATAGCGCTTGTACTTTCTTTAAATTTCTCGGTAGTACTTCTCTTTTTTCACTCCTGTTGATGCACTATCAACGTGCAAAAATATGCGCATAAATCATTAGTAAAGAAATATTTACTCCAAAAACCGCACTAAATAAATTGTTTATTTTTGAAAAGCACCAAATCAATGCGTGCTATGTTATCGCTAAAATTTTAATTTTTTTAAAAAAAATCTTAAAAAACAAAGAGCTAAGAAATTAAAAATCATTTGGCATAAGCATTGCTACCTGACGAAATAATATATCGAAGTGAGTAAAGATATACCCATTGGATTTCGACTTATGGGTAGGCGGCAGTGCGTGAAGCCCCAGGAGCATAGATTAACTATGTGACTGGGGTGAGCGCGCGTAGCCAACACCCCAGAAGTTGAAAGGCAATGGCTATAGAGCATTGAGTTAGCACTACATGAATACGGTAAGCAACGATTTGACAAGACCCGACATGACAATAGCAACACCCATAACAACATCACCAAGCGTACAAAAAAATATTGTTGTTATTGGTGCGGGGCCTGTTGGTGTGCGTTTTATCGATGAGCTTAAACAAAAAAATGTGAATTGTTGCGTTAGCTTATTTGGGAATGAGCCTTACGATCCATACAATCGTGTACAGTTAAGCCATGTTCTATCGCGTAGTAAAGATTATGACGATATCGTAACCCGTTTTCCTTGTTCGACGGAGACTTTTACATTTAATTATTATCAACAACAAATCGATAATATTCATCCTTTGAACAAACAAGTAATCACTCAACAAGGAGAAAAAGTTGACTACGATGAATTGGTGGTTGCGACGGGTTCTAAGCCTCATATCCCCAATATTGAAGGAGCTGATCTCAAAGGTGTTTACACCTTCCGTAACCTGCGTGATACCGAGGCACTACTTGCACGTATCTACCGCTCGCGCACCACCATTGTCGTTGGTGGTGGCCTACTAGGATTAGAAACGGCTAAAGCGTTAACCTCTTATCATACATACGTCATCCTTATTCAGCAGGGTGAACGCTTAATGAATCGCCAGTTGGATGAAACGGCATCACATCTATTAGCCAATCATATTAATGATGAAGGTATTCGAGTTATTACTGCATCGGGAGTAAGGCGTGTATTCGGCGACCAGCGTGTCGAGGGCGTCACCACTCGAGATGGAACAAAAATATTTTGTGATACGGTGGTATTTTGCACCGGCATTCGTCCGGAAAATACACTTGCACTAAAAGCAGGAATTAGTGTTGGACGAGGGATTAAGGTTAATGACGAGTTGCAAACGTCTGTTGAAAATATTTATGCCATTGGAGAATGTGCTGAGCACCAAGGACAAGTTTATGGCATTGTAACGCCGGGATTTGAGCAGGCGGCTGTACTCGCGGAACGCTTTTCTGGTGGGACAGCTTTATATCAAGGTACTCAGTGTATTTCGACCCTAAAAGTAGTTGGCAAGCCTGTGTGTAGCATGGGCGAAGTTGCAGAAGTTAGGCGTCGTGCTAAGCAACACTTTTGGACTTATCAAAATAAAAAACAGGGGCACTATCGGAAAATAGTGATACGCCAAGGGCGTATCATTGGCGCCTGCGCGGTAGGCGAGTGGCAAGAAAGTCGTCGCATGCAAGAATCATTTTTATCACGCCATTATATTTATCCCTGGCAGTGCTGGTGGTTTTCTATTAGTGGTAACCTCTGGTTAGGAAAAACGGATAATCGCGTCATCGCATGGCCAGAAACAGCAGTCGTTTGCCAGTGTAATCAAATAACCCGTGGTGCGATTTCTCAAGCTATTGTTCAAGGTTGCCAGTCTATTCAAGCTATTGGTGCTGAAACTTCTGCGGGAACCGTTTGTGGGTCATGTCAGCCACTCATCCAAAATTTGTTAGGTAATAAAACTAAACCTATCAAGATAAAAGGCGTTTCTCCTATATTTTTTATGAGCATTATCGCAGCTATAGCGTCTGTTTTTTTTATTTTATTTCCTGGTATACCGCCAGTAACGTCGGTGCAAACGGCAAGTTGGCAGTTTTTATGGACAGACAATTATTGGAAGCAAGTCACTGGTTTTAGTTTAATGGGTGTTGTTGCTATTGGTTTAGTAATGTCGCTTCGAAAGCGAATGAGGTGGCATTTTTTAGGGGATTTTTCATCCTGGAGAGTGGTTCATAGTGCTTTAGGCGTTATTGCATTGTTTGTTCTATTGATGCATACCGGCGCACATTTGGGTGAAAATTTAAATAAATGGTTAATGATTAATTTTCTAATTATTTCTGCCGTGGGCGGGTTGGCGGGTTTCAGTTTATATCTTGCGAGTAAAACAACAATAGCAAGTATCGATGTATTGAAAAAAAGTTGGTTTTGGATTCATGTTTTGGTGGTGTGGCCTTTGCCTGCTTTACTCACTATTCATATTGTGTCTGTTTATTATTTTTGATGTTTTCTCTATTTCTATTAGGCCAGTAAAGTGAAACGAATTTTTTGGATAACCTGGCTGTTGGTTTCAATTGGTTTGTCCTCTTATTATGGTTATGTCATGTTCTATGGTGAAGATAAAACACAATTGTTAATTGGTGAAACCACTTATGGCCACTATCAAATTGAGATGGCTTGTAGTACTTGTCATACCGACCCTTTCGGGGGAAAAGAAATATTACAAAATGCATGTACGCAATGTCATGCCGAAGAATTAGAAATAGCAAATGATTCTCATCCAAAATCTAAATTTACAGACCCCAGAAATGCTGATTTATTAACAGTAATCGATGCGCGCTATTGTGTGAGTTGTCACACTGAACATCACAAAGATAAGACCTTAGAAATGGGATTAACCTTACCGAAAGATTACTGCTTTCATTGTCATGAAGATGTGGGCGAAAATAGAGAGTCCCATATGGGAATGGCTTTTGATAGTTGTGCCAGTGCTGGATGTCATAATTATCATGATAATCGCGCCTTATATGAAGGGTTTTTATTGCGCCATGCCAATGAATCTATTTTTAAAACCATAGCACAATTGCCAGAGCGTACCGGAGAAAAACGCTATCGCGAACAACAAGAAAAACAAAATAATCCCGCAGAAGCAATAAGTTTGAAAGATATTGACCTTTCCGTATTTAATGCAGAGCTTCCAAATAATATAGCGCATGAATGGCTTGCTAGCGCACATGCGAGTAACGGTATTGAATGCAATGACTGTCACACTGTGTCGAAAGAAAATACGACATGGATAGCAACGCCAGATCACAAACAGTGTCAATCATGCCATCAAGTACAAGTAAAGGGTTTCCTTGAAGGAAAGCACGGAATGCGTTTGGCCGATACCGTATCAAAACCTTTGCAAGCGATTCAGCCGGGAGAATCAGAATTAGCTTTCAAAGAAACGGCATTTGAAGTCTCCCATGGTTGTACGGCTTGTCATAGTGACCATGAATTTAATACAAAAACAGCAGCGGTAGATGCATGCTTATCTTGTCACAATGATGAACATTCTCTCGCATTTTTAGATTCTCCCCATTTTTCACTTTGGCAAAAAGAGCAAGACGGCGAGTTACCCAAAAATAGTGGTGTTAGTTGCGCAAGTTGTCATATGCCACGTGAGGCAATGAATAAAAAAGGAATGCACATCGTTGTGAACCACAATCAAAATTCCACCTTACGACCCAATGAAAAAATGATTCGGCCTGTTTGTATGAACTGCCATGGTTTAGCTTTTTCAATTGATGCTTTGGCTGATGAAGAACTAATTAAAAATAATTTTTCTGGTCGGCCAAGTAAACATATAGAGTCCATTGAAATGGTACTTGAAAGAGAAAAGTAAAGGTAAATTTTTTATAAGCATTTTTTTATAGCAATTTTTTATAACCAAGAGGTAACACAATGAAGACAGTAAAACTGACTGCTAAATCGCTCGCTGTTGCTAGTATTCTCGGAGCCACATTAACATTAACTGCTTGTGGCGGAGGGAAAAATTCCGCAGGTATCGACCCTAAAGTGCACACAGATGCATTATTTGCGGTAATGAAAGCTGACAGAACCAACTATACAAAACTGATAATTCAGCGCTTGGGACCCAAAGGAGCTGGCGCAATTATGCCTAAAGAAGAGTGGAAAGACTTAGATAATGGTGCGCCATTACCTGCACAAATGTTCCGAGCCGGTGCGGAAGCTGTTCGAGATCTGAATGATACCTTTACTTATTCATTACAATCACTTTGGCCAATCAATAAGCAAAATGCACCTAAAAGTGAAATGGAAAAAGAAGGCTTAACTTACATTAAAGATAATCCGGGTGAAAATTTTTATGGAACAGAAAAATTAGGTGATACAGAATATTTTACTGCTGTTTATCCTGATGTTGCTGTGGCAGCGCCATGTGTTGATTGTCACAATGGCCATAAAGATTCTCCTAAAACAGATTTCAAACTAGGTGATGTTATGGGTGGCGTCGTTATTCGTGTGCCATTATAAAAATTATCGAAGTGATGTTCTCTCGTTTTTCTTGTTTCTTCCGTTTCTTTCGTTCCTATGTTGATGCTCATGCGTGGGAATACTGATGCGAGTATCGTCTTGAGACAGAATTATTGCCAAGTTAACAATCCATGCTGGTCTTACAGATACTTACAGAACCGTGCTATTTAAAAAAGTATATTCGGTGAAAATGATGAAAATTCTATTATGCAGTTTGTGTGTTTGTTTACTACTAGCTTGTTCTGGTAAGGATCCGGATTTGGCAAGGGGAGAACTTATCTATACCAATGCATGTAAGGTGTGCCATGCACAAGGGATTAATGGTGCCCCAGTTTTAGGAAATAAAAATAACTGGGCATCGCGTAAAGACCAAGGCTTAGAGGTGTTAGTCGAGCATGCTAGCGGTGGTTTTGGACTTATGCCGGCGAAAGGCGGTAGAACAGAATTAAGCGAAGATGAAATCAGATTCGCTGTGAAGTATATGCTATCTACTCTTTAACTAAAATAATTTACCCAACACAATCAAGGGGAACCATGTTATGTCTATTTACGAAAAAATTGGTGGTGAAGCGGCTGTTGATGCTGCCGTTAATATTTTTTATAAAAAAGTTCTCAGTGACGACCGTATCAGCCATTTCTTTGATTCTGTGGATATGCCTGGGCAAATACAGAAACAAAAATCTTTTTTAACCATGGTATTTGGTGGACCTAACGTCTATACCGGTAAAGATATGCGCGAAGCACATAAGTATATGGACTTGACAGAAGAACATTTTGGCGCCGTTGCAGAAAACTTGATAGCCACTTTACAAGAGCTAGAGGTTCCTCAAGATATTATCGATGAGATTGTGGGCATTGCTTTAAGCGTTAAAGATGATGTGTTGAATAAATAGTAAGGAATAGTTACTAACAAGACACTTAAAAAGAGCACATTGAGCTAATTTAATATAGTAATTATTTGTGGCGTCATTCCCGCGATCAGCAACCGCTCCTGCGTTACTTGAAGTACCCTACTTCCTGTAGGGCAAGGCGGGGATGACGCTGTATTCTTTTTAAATGTTTCGGTAGTGGCAACAGGTAGTTTACAGTTGACAGTTATTATCTCAGTATTCAGACTAATGCTGTAAGCTCTGTTACTTTTTGGAGTGAGTTTTGCCCACGATTACTTATCAAAATACGTCTATTCAAATAGAAGAGCCACAAACTGTACTCGAAGGTTTGGAAGAGGCAGGGTTTTCCATCCCTTTTAGCTGCCGATCAGGTATTTGTCATAGCTGCCTTATGCAAGCAGAGCAAAGACCACCGCCTACCGCACAGAGGGGTTTGACTGATAATCAAAAAGCACAGGATTTATTCCTAGCCTGTAGCTGTATTCCCCAGCATGATATGCAAGTGAATTTAATCGGTGATACAACTAAGAAACCTGCGCTGTTGATCGACAAAAAACCACTCAATAACACGGTGATGGCTTTGTTTTTACAAAGTGATTATCGCTGGTTTCCTGGACAATATTTAACGTTATGGTACAAGCCTAGTGCGGATGCCGAGGAAACTGAAGGCCGTTCATATTCAATTGCCAGCCGCTGTGAGCAAGATAAAATTATTGAATTGCATATTAAACGTCACGAATATGGGCTTGTTAGCACTTGGTTACACGACCAGCTTGAAGTGGGCCAATCCGTTAATATATCTAAACCCATGGGTGATTGTTTTTATTCAGATGATCACCGAAATAAACCTATTTTAATGGCATCGACCGGAACCGGCTTGGCTCCATTATTTGGTGTTTTGCAAGAAGCGCTATATCAACAGCACGATAGACCTATTTACCTTTACAGTGCCGCTGGCGAGCCGGATGGTCTTTACTATAGAAATGAATTAAGCCGTATCGCTAATACCCACTCTAATGTTTACTATATCCCCGCAGTACGGCGTAATGCCAATGACGACGATTCTATTATTGAAAAAGATATTGTAGATTTAGTTAAAGAGCGTCATAGCGACTTAAAAAATTGGAAAGTTTTTTTATGTGGCAATGAAGATATGATTAAACAGTTACAGCGCCATTGCTTTTTTCAAGGCGCAACGGTTAATGATATATTGGTAGATGTTTTTGTCGTGGATAAGCCCAATACTTAAATCGTTTTTTTCGGTCCGTCACTCAGTGGCACTTACAAGTTGAATTCACGGTTTTTATATAAAGCAAAAGTGCTAAATAAGTTAATACCAATCATCTCCATTCCTTCTTCTAGAACATGTGCCCTGTTGATTATTGTCTTCATAAGAAACTGTTTACCATATGCCATTTTGTCACGATTTTTCACAAAATACCTTAGTTGACTAATAATTCTCGATCAGTCAATTCGATATACAAGGTCAAAAGTTGCCCAGGTTGAATGTATTTTTGGGTATCAATTTTATTCCAGTTTTTAATGTCACTAACTCTGACTTTAAAGCGATTCGCAATTAAATCTAGAGAATCGCCTTTTCTGACCGTGTAGAAGAGTTTGCGTGTTTCATTTTTAGCGTTACGCACTTTGGCTAGTTCTGTTCCAGAGAGCTTAGTCCATACCGTTAACTTGCGATTAACGGTGAGTAAATCACCCGGCGCCATATGGTTCCAGCGCGCTAAGGCTTTGACATTGACATTGTATTTACGTGCAATATCCCAGAGGCTTTCACCAGGGCTAACGCGATGTTGTATACGGTGGTTACTATTTTTAGGTTGGCGTCCCTGGCGTTTCGCCAGACGCTGTTCTGCACTCATACTGTAGTACTCACTGGCTTTGGCCGCGGACGGAATCATCAAGGCTTTGCCTGCGCGAATGCGATAATTTTTGATGCCGTTGACCTTGGCAATAAAATCAGCGGTGGTATTAAACTGCTGGGCAATTTTACCCAGGCTATCATTTGGTTGAATAATATAGCGTTTCCAGGTCATTCGTTGATCAATGGGTAGATTTTCTAGGTTTTGTTTTAGCGTATCAACATTGTCAACGGGTACTAGTAAATCGTGGGGCGGGTTAGGGTCTGTAGCCCAGCGATTATAGGAAGGATTCAACTGGTAAATGGTATCTATATCGACTTCAGCTAATGCGGCAACTTCGGCTAAGTCAATTTGCGAACCTATATCAACAATAGCAAAATAGGCCTCGTCGGGGACAGGGTTAAATTCAATGTTGTACTCGTCATGGTTTTTAATAATATCTCGCCATGCCAGTAACTTTGGAATGTAGTGCTGAGTTTCTTTGGGCAAATCCAGCGACCAGTAGTCTGTTGGCTTGCCCAGTTTTTTATTCTTTTTAATGGCGCGTAATACTGTACCTTGTCCTGCATTGTAGGATGCCATAGCTAGTAGCCAGTCACCATCAAATAGCTTGTTTAGGTATAACAAATATTGAATGGCTGCCCCCGTTGCTGCAATCGTATCCCTGCGTTCATCGTGCCACCAGTCTTGAGTTAGGCCAAAGCGTTTGCCCGTACCTGGAATAAATTGCCATAAGCCAGAGGCGCGCCCTGGAGAATAGGCAAAGGGATCGTAGTGGCTTTCAACAATGGGTAATAATGCAATTTCTAGTGGCAGATTATTTTGTTCGAGTTGAGTAATAATGTAATGAAAATAAGGCGTGGCATTATCCGTAATACGTTGTGCTAAGGACGGCGAATTGAGCAAGCGCTTGCGGTGGTATTCGACACGTTCTAGCGCTTCAACATTATCGACATGAATTTCTGAAAACTCAAAACCTTGGCGAACGTGATCCCAAAGATTACCGACGGGTTCAATTTCAGGGTTCAATTCTTTTAAGTCTGCGGTATCAAGGGCTTTTGTATCAGCCTCTCTAAGGGCTTCTGATTCTTTCTCTTTTCCAGGAAATAGTTCTCGCTGACTAGTGGCAGTGTCGATATTTTGTACAAATGTAGGCTCGGAATCAGTTTTTGTCAGGGTTGTATCACATGCGGTGGTGATAAAGGTGACAATACTTAGCACAACAATAGGGTAGGAAGGATGTGCTCCATGTATAAATAACCTTTTCAGCGAGCGCGCTAAACATATTGAAAGCTTTTTTGTAACAGAGGAGATAGAAAACAAAGGCATGAAAAAATACATCGATTTAGTTAGTGGTCTAAAGCAAGTTTAGGGAATGTACAAATTCATGTCAAAATTTATCTTTCCAACGCCTTAACGCCCCAAATAAATCTTCTTGTTCAGACCAAGTTGTTTCCCAAAATTGATTAATGGCACGAGTCACTGATGTTTGTTGGAATCTTAGAAAAGGGTTTGTTTCTCGTTCTAGTTTTAGATTAGTGGGTAGCGTTGGTTGTTGTTTGTCTCGCTTTTCTTGCTCAATTTTAATACGATTTTCAATGGCCGTGTTATCAGGTTCTACGGCCTGAGCAAAACGCAAATTCGCTAAGGTGTATTCGTGAGAGCAGTATATCTGAGTGCTTTCCGGTAATTGATTAATTTTTATCAGGGAGCGACATAACTCTTGGTGGCTTCCATCAAATAAGCGACCACAACCAGCGGCAAATAGGGTATCACCACAAAATAAAATACAGTGTTCGGTTGAGTGCTCTAAATAAGCAATATGCTCTTTGGTATGCCCGGGTACGTCTATGATTGATAAGGTTAATGGGTTTTCTGAAAAAAAGCATAGCTGATCCCCTTCGCTGACGGGGTGGTTTACCTGGGGAATACGTTTAGAGTGGGGACCATATACGGGGACAGGGTAATAATTTAATAGTGGCTTGATGCCATCAACATGATCCCAGTGGCGGTGAGTGATAATGATGGCCACTAGCGTAAGATTCTTTTCTTGCAATACCTCTAAAACGGGTTTTTCATCCCCTGGATCTACCACCACGGCTTCACCACTATTGTGCTCAATAAGCCAAATATAGTTATCTGTGTATGCAGGTATGGCGTGTATGCGGATAGAGGGGTTGCCGGGTACCGTTGTCATGTTCGTCATCTTGGTTATGGTAGCATTAATCTGTTATAAAACCTTGTCATTCATCCGTAACTTGTCATAATGGCGGGCCTGCTCATTTTCAAGGAAGAAAAATGCGTAATCCTCTTTTTGCCTCATTGGGCATTTTTTCTATCAGTTATTTTCCTCAATTACCTTCGTTTTGGCTGCTGCTATTTGTCGCCATTTTTACTGGTGTTTTATTCTATAAAAAATATCTAGCGCCAGCTTGCTTACTGTTGGGTTGTATCTATGGTTCGATTTACGGGTATTACTTGTTAGAACAAATGTTGCCAGAAGAATTGAATCAGCACACTTTTATGGTAGAAGGTCGCGTTACTGGTTTGCCGCAGCATGGGGTGGCAAACCAGCGTTTTCATCTGCACATTACTGATATTACGGTTGAAACGGGTTCAGTTACCGCTCTGCAAAACATGCAGGGTAAAAAGATAGCTTTATCATGGAGGAAAAATCAAGCCATCCAAAAGGAAAAGGGCAGTGCTCCCAATGTACATAGCGGTGATATTTGGCGTTTAAACGTTAAATTGCGCCGCCCTAGGGGCTTTGTAAATCCTGGTGGTTTTGATTATCAGTTGTATCTACTACAAAACAATGTAATGGCGACAGGCTATGTTCGTGAAAACGCTCAGAATATGCTTTTGCTCAATGACTGTCGCTTTTATTCTTTCGATTGTTTACGTGAAAAAATAAGCAAAAAATTGGCAAATAAATATCAGGACAGTGTTGAGCTTGGCCTAATACTAGGCTTATTGGTGGGAGATAAGCAGTTAATTACACCAGAGCAGTGGACCCTGTTCAAAAATACCGGAACTATTCACTTATTAGCTATTTCTGGCTTGCACATTGGATTAGCTGCTTTATTGGGTGGTTTACTGGGTCAATTTTTGATGCGGATGTGGCAGCTTTTTTGTGGATTAATCAGTCCTGCTTTAATGAATAAGCTTTGTTTTTTACCTTCTTTTTTATCGGTTTGCTTTGCATTATTTTATAGTGCTTTAGCGGGGTTTAGTTTGCCAACACAACGAGCGTTAGTGGTCGTGCTCGTTTTTCATTTTTTTTCTCTGTGCTATCGCAATGTGAGTGCTTGGACGATGTTGACCATTGCTGCATTGGCTGTGGCTGTCATTGATCCGCTATCCGTTTGTTCCGCGGGCTTTTGGCTATCGTTTATGGCGGTTGTCTTACTATTATTTGCTTTTAGTTTTTATGTGATTCCGCCAATGGAGTCTTTAAATAAAAATTATCTGACGTGGGCGCTCTTATTCAAGAAAAAAGGGAGCTCTCTTATTAATGCTCAGGTGGTTTTGATGTTGGGCTTATTGTTACCCGGTGTGCTATGGATGCAAGGTATCAGTGTATCGTCGCCCATCGCTAATCTTGTCGCTGTGCCTTTAGTGTCTTTTGTGACTGTGCCATTGTTATTAATTAGCCTAATACTATTGCCTATTTTTCCTCAGCTCACTTTTAGTTTAATAAATCTTGCGAAGTTAAGTTTAGATTATTTGTTAACTTATCTACGTTATGTAGAGCACACTATCGGCGGGTTTTGGTACGCTGATATAGGTGAAATGTCTTGGTTGGCAATATTATGCGTCATCGTGGGTACCGTTTGGCTGTTCCTGCCTAAGGGCTTCCCTTATCGTTACCTTAGTCTTGTCTGTTTTTTGCCAATTTTTCTACCCTTGAGAGAGTTTCCTGAATTGAGTCTTACATTTTTAGATGTGGGGCAGGGGACGGCTGTCGTTGTTGAAACGCCTCGACATACTTTGGTCTATGATACAGGTAAACACTTCAGCGAACGTTTTGATAGTGGACAGCACATCATAGCTCCTTATTTATTATACAAAAGCCGTAAGCATATCGATTATTTGATCACAAGCCATGGTGATAATGATCATGCAGGCGGTGTCAGCGGATTGCTTTCCGTTGTTACTCTGGACAAACATTTGTCGGGTGAAGCAACTAAAACGTCTGGGGAGCAATGCCAAGCCGGACAGTTTTGGAGGTGGGATGATGTAGATTTTTTAACCTTATGGCCTAGTGATACCACCATTGACGCTCATAAACAGGGCAAAAGTAAATCCAATCATCAGTCTTGCGTTTTATTGATTCAATACAAAACCTATCGTTTTTTGCTAACCGGGGATATTGAGTCCGTCAATGAGCGAGAGTTATTGGCACTTTACCCAGAGAAGTTGCGTAACCTTTCAGTATTATTGATTCCTCATCATGGTAGCCGTACTTCATCTCATCAACAGTGGGTAGATTATTTGAATGCTGATTATGGTGTGGTAACGGCGGGTTACACCAATGCATACAATCATCCCCATCCAAATGTTGTTGAGCGTTATCAACAAGTGGGTACAAAGCTTGAACAAACGAGCAATAGTGGAGCCCTTATCTTTAAGCTGGTAGATGGCCCCTTTAAAAACCAGAAAGAACTATCGATTACCAGGTGGCGGGAGCAGAGTAAACGCTATTGGTATAATTAAGGTATTGCTGTAAATTGTGATTTCCACATAATTAGTCGGTCATGAAAAAGCTCTAGTTCATTTAAGAACAGCTCTAATTGTTCTCGCAAAAAAATCCTAATTTATAGAGATACCTTTAATTTAGTGGACGTAGCAACGATTCTTTTGCTAGAGTGCGTCAATTATTCAGGCCGTTGCTTCAATGTGCATAGTTTTTGCTTGAAAGAATAGAGTATTCGTGAAATAGACTTGCAATAGCCCAAATTTGTATATATTGCAACTTTACACTATTGTTAAAACGATAATAAAACCATTAATAATGAGCTTGTGATGCAACAACGAAAACAATTCTTTCGTTTATTAATTACACTGATTATTTTGTGGCTGCTTCTTTCAGGGATGTTTAAGCCATTACAACTGTCACTCGGTGTCATTTCTATTGCTATTGTGTGTTACCTTTCAGTAAAATTGAAAGTGCTAATGCACCGTGGGCAACCGCTTTATTTCCGCTTTTTCTATGTATTGAAGTACATTTTTTGGTTGATTATTCAAATATTGCTATGCAACATTGATGTGGTAAAACGTATATTCACACCTGGAAAACTTCCGATAAAACCTTTGTTGAAAGCTATCCCTGCTAAACAAAAAACAGAGCTGGGGCGCGTTATTTATGCTAATTCAATTACGTTAACGCCAGGAACGGTGGCGATCAATATTGCGAAAAATGGTGATGTGCTTGTCCATGCTTTGCATGAAGATGCCATTTATGAATTAGAGCAGGGTGAGATGGGGGGGCGTGTTGCTGAGTTAGAGCCTTCATTGTCGACTAGCGAGCAGGAGAAGGCATAATGTTTTTAGCATTAGCTGTCGCCATTCTAGTTGCTTTGTTGTTAGTACTAACGCGAGCGTTATTGGGGCCCTCTATCTATGATCGTTTGTTGGCTGTCAATTCCGCGGGCACTAAAGTCGTTATGCTTATCCCCGTTTATGGTTTTTTAACCAACCGTCCAGACTTTGTGGATATTGCTCTGTTGTATGCCTTAATTAATTATATTAGTACGATTGCTGTTCTGAAATTTTTTGAATACGACGATTTGGGTTCCGGTGCTTATCAAGAGGATGATATCTAATGGAGCTTATTGTCAACATTATTAGTGCGGTATTTATCTTTATTGGCGCAACCTTTGTGGTCGGTGGAGCAATTGGCTTGATTCGAATGCCAGATTTCTATACACGCTTACATGCTGCCAGTGTTACAGACACAGGTGGTATATTATTCATTATGATTGGCTTGGTGCTGCAGGCAATTTTTATCTTCGAAAATCCCATGGCAGCCATTAAATTAGTTTTGGTTGTGATTTTTATTTTTTTTACTGCGCCGACCGCATCACATGCTGTTGCCAAAGCCGCATTAATGGCGAAACTTATTCCTAAATGCCCCCATGGCCGTTCAGCGGTGGATGAATCCTTGAGAGGGGGACACGATGACATTCTTATAGCAGACAGTATTACATCCAATGAGTCAGTAAAAAATACCAGTGTAAATAATAGCGGAGAGCATGGCTGATGCTTGATTCTGTTATCTTTGCCGAACATTTTATCGTAATGATTTTACTCACGGTTTTGGTTATTTTGACCTTGGGCATTATTTATTTAAAAGACTTGCTGGCCGCTGTTATTTTATCCGGCTTATACAGTTTTGTATCAGCAGCTATTTTTGTCGCAATGGATGCTGTTGATGTTGCCTTTACAGAAGCCGCGGTCGGCGCTGGCATATCAACAATTATTTTACTGGGAGCTTTATCCTTTACCAAACGGGAGCAAAAAGCCCAGCAGCATAATAATTATCCAGCACTTATTATTGTCTGTATGACAGGGGCTCTACTGATTTACGGTACCTTGGATATGCCTCCTTATGGTGATGCAAATTCACCCGCAAATACTCATCCAGAATTAGCAAAGCATTATTTGGAAAAATCCAAAGAAGAAATTGATGTGCCTAATGTCGTAACATCAGTTCTCGCTAGTTATCGTGGTTACGATACCTTAGGTGAAACCGCTGTTGTATTTACGGCAGCAGTTGCTGTGTTGAGCTTGCTAGGCTTGCGACGTCGAAAGCGTAAAGAAGATGAGCGTCTAACAGAAAAACAACGACGTCGACAACAAACAGAGCCTGAATCTTAAATGGTAAAGTCATGAACCAAAAATTAGAGCAAAGGCATCGCGTCGTTCAAGTTATCACAAAATTTTTGATGCCGTTGATTTTGTTATTTGCATTTTATGTTCAATTTC
>JBNKUQ010000024.1:0-36370 GCA_050298695.1 Cellvibrionaceae bacterium | reverse complement strand
CAATCAATACGCCGCTGGCTTCAAACATCGGTTCACCAGACCAGGGCATACTAGAACAGTGGGTTTCGAGTTCATCAATACTGATACCCTTTTCAGAAAAAGCATGAGCCAGTTCGCTGACAATACCTACTTTATCTGCCCCCATTAATTCGAATGCTAACATTTTTCCTTTGCTGAGATGATTACCATTTGGTAAAGTTGTTTCAATCAGTACTTGAATACCTAAGCTAGACAAATTTTGTAGGGATAGAGTTAATTTATTGATATTGCTTTCGTCGACACTTACTTTTAATATCCCAGCAAACTTACCCGCTAATTGTGACATCCGGCTTTCTAGCCAGTTACCACCGTTGTTGGCAACAATGTCAGCAATTTGTTGTACAACGCCAGGTTTATCATCACTTAGAAGTGTAATCACAATATGTTGTTTAGACATGTTAGCTATCTCTCTTATTTTCTTATGAGTTATGAAAGAGTATTATGCGTTAATTATTTTTACAAACAAAGTCGAATATGATTATTCCCCCAGAACAAATCAATAATGACACTTTAATTAATCTTATTGAAGAATATATCACCCGAGAAGGCACGGATTACGGTTTTGTTGAACAAAATTTGTCAATAAAGACTGAGTCAGTGAGAAGGCAAATAATGGCTGGAGATGTACTTATTGTCTTTGATGCTTCTACTCAAAGTGTTAATTTAATGACAGCACTTGATTATAAAAGACTCTCTTAAATTTTCTCAAAGGTTAGGAGGGCTTTAGTGAATAATGGCTTTTACGGTGTTATATCTAGATTGATTTTGACACTGTTCAGCAACGCCAATCCACTCTTCAAGAATAAAAGCTAAGCACTGTTGACGTAGTGAATGCTTTTGAGTCTCTGAGGGACTTCTCTTGGCCTCTTCGATCCACTCATCCCCTAAATCGTTTAAGCTGGCAATGATATCGGTAATTGATTCTGGGCCTAGTTGTAAGATTGCTTCATCTCCACTTGTTGGATAATGGGCTGGACCGGGTAATAATTTTGCTACAGTGGGTCGATATTGTCGAAGAAGAATAATAGTAAGCCGCAGCGCTTTTGGGTCGATAGTGGTAGCGGGCTGCATCATCTTTTTACCTATTTAGTTGCTTGAAAAAGTCTCTCTAGCGAATACGCTATTTTACTCCATACACTACTCTCAGTTTAGTAATAAATAGCAATAATGTTTTGAGTTTTTATCCATTTTGTTACACACTTCTCGGTTATGAGTGAAAAAGTAGATTTGGTCCTAGATACCACCGGGCTTAGTTGCCCAGAACCCGTCATGTTATTACATAAGAGTGTGCGTGAAATGGCCGTAGGTAACACGGTTGAAGTCATAGCAACAGATCCTTCCACGACTCGAGATATTCCCAAGTTTTGTCAGTTTTTGGGTCATGAACTAATCGCGAATACAGGTCTGAGTAACGGCCAATATCGTTATTTAATCCGAAAATGTGATTCTTGAGTAGGATTCGTAAAGAAAAGCCCTAATGTTTAAGTTACAAGCTCTAGTTTCTAGAGCTTGTCATCTTCAGCAAGCAGTGAAATTGCAGCAATAGCCTCAGGGTCTTGGGACTTAATTTTGTTGGCAATATGGTGTTGGAAGAAATACTTAAACTTGGGGTTTGTCTGAGCTGGGTAGAGGCACTCATCTCCGGGGAGAATAGGCGTGGCACTGACTCGCTCTTGGTCTGCAAGCATGCCACTGATGCTACCGTCATGATACAAACGCCAACTGACAACTTCGGATAATGTAAGGCTATGGAAGCCGTCATCCGATAAAATGGCGTGAGTGCCAATGGTATCCGGTACCTCCTGAATAATATCGTCTGCGTTTTCGCACTGATATTCATAATATTCAGCAGCAGTTTCTAGTTCGACGATTTTATGAATAGGAGGCTCTTCAAAGACCTCGTCAATACCTGGATCATAATAGCCTTCCCAGTGGCCATTTAAAGGGTCTCCTAACTCGGTGCAAGGCATTATTTGGTTGAGCCAGGGAACCAATCCAACAACCTCTCCGTTGGCTTTTAATGCCCAGCATAGAATCTGAAGGCTAAAGAGCCTGCCGTTACTAGCATCGTTGGAGTAGAGCATTTCGAGCCCATCGAGTTCAGGTGAGAGCCGAATGATACGCTCATCATCGAGCGCGGAAAGTGACTTGCCGCTGAATATATCAACAACATTATCGGTATTGCGGGTTTCGTCTGAGGTATTCATAATGCACCCCCTATCGGTAAACTGCGCTTAGACGATTCGAACACAACCTGTGGAGTAAGTCCTTTAAGCAACCACTACATATTGTGATAAATGCAAACATGTAATTTAACTGCAGTTAACTTAAAGGTATATCGAGTTGAGCAAAAGTACAAGTTAAATATGTCTTTTTTAGTAAAAAATGAACCACATAAAATACAAGGTCGAGTCGCAGAGCCTTTTAACCCGCAGTCAGAAGGTAATTTTCCTGAAGAAGGTATCGATTGCTGTGATTTAATAGCTATTTTCAATAGTGTTTTTTGTGCTAGTCACAATACCTGTTTAGTGGGCGGAGCGAGTGAGCCTGAATATCGCCCAGCAGATCAAGATTCTATGTTGCACCGTATTTTCTTTACCCGTAATTATTCTGCGAGTGCACTTCATGAGATTGCGCATTGGTGTATTGCTGGATCTGATCGCCGTAAACGCATTGATTATGGTTACTGGTATGTGCCTGATGGCCGAAATTGCCAACAGCAGTCTTTATTTGAGCGTGTTGAAATAAAACCACAGGCTCTAGAATGGATTTTTTCTCAAGCTTGTGGTCTGAAGTTTCGAGTAAGCTTAGATAATCTCCACGGAGATATTGCTGAATCTTATTCCACTTTTAAACAAGATATTGTCGCACAAGCAAAAAAGTATTGTGATAATGGCTTGCAGGGGCGTGCTATGCTATGGTTAATTGCCTTGCAAAATTACTCAGGAAGGCCCTCGGCACTAAACCCAGCCTATTACCATATTGATGCCCTAGGCTAATGAGTGAGAGAAAACTTGACGGTGGAGTATCCCCCACTTTACTTATTGATGCATCAATTTATATCTTTCAATATTACTTTGCGCTACCGGACCATTGGTATAGCCAAAAGCATGGATGGCCTACAGCCGCAGTTTATGGCTATACCGCCTTTTTAATTCGCTTAATTCAGCAACAAAATCCTAAACGTATCGCAGCTTGTTTTGATGAAAGTCTAGAAAGTTGTTTTCGCAATAAAATCTATTCCGGCTATAAGTCGAGTCGAGTATTGCCCGATCCTGCATTAGCTTTTCAGTTGAAAGCATGCAAGAGAGTGACTCAGTTATTGGGTATTACAACCTATGCGAGCAATACACATGAAGCTGATGACCTAATCGGTAGTTTGTACCGTAGTTTATGTCGTTCAGTTAAGCCAATTGCCATTCTAACTCGTGATAAAGATTTAGGGCAGCTGTTAAATCGGTCTCAGGATTTTCTCTGGGATTACGCGGCGAAATCTGCCACTGCAGAAGAAATTAGTTGCTCACAGATAGGTGTGAGATATTTTATTGATGACATTCAGGAAAAGTTCGGTGTGCTACCGCAGCAATTTACTGATTACCTATCACTAGTGGGTGATAGCATTGATGATATTCCCGGTGTTCCTGGTTTAGGCGCTAAAACGGCACAGCAACTGTTACAGTATTTTGGCTCAGTAGACAATATGTTTAAGCAATGCGATATCAATATTGACGCTATAGATAAATTACCGATTCGTGGAGCGAAAAAGTTGCGGGAAAAGCTTGAGCAATATCGTGAGCAAATTGCCATGGCGAAACAGCTGGCAACTATTGTGGTGACATTGGAACTAATAACCGGTGTGAATGATATTCAATGGCAAGAGCCACGGTGGCCTCAATTAAAACGTTTTTGCCAGAAAATGGGCTTCCCTAAGCTTTTTCAAACGATGAGTCAGTTGAATAGGTAGAAACTAAATAAATTAAAAGTAACTAAATAAAATGAAAATAATTGCTGATCAAAATATTCCATTAGTCAATGAATTCTTTAGTGATTTTGGGGAGGTTATTACGCTTCCTGGGCGTCAGATATCGTCAGGAGATTTGAAACAAGCGGATGTTTTATTGGTGCGATCGGTGACATCTGTCAGCGCTGATTTATTAGCGGAGAGCAGTGTTCAATTTATTGGTAGTTGTACGATTGGCTTTGATCATATAGATACCGACTATTTAAAACAGAAAAATATTCACTGGGTTAATGCACCGGGTTGTAATGCCAACGCAGTTGTTCAATACGCATTAAGTTCGATGGCAGCTCTGAGACCGCACTGGCGTGAGCAGACGATCGGTATTATCGGTTGTGGGAATATAGGGGGGCGCTTATATGCAGTGCTTCGTGCTTTAGGTGTTAATTGCATCGCTTATGATCCTTTTTTATCTCAAACAAATAGTATTAATTTGGTTAATTTTGAAGAGGTATTGCAAGCCGATATTATTAGTTGCCACACACCGTTAACTCATAGTGGAAAACACCCTACTTATCATATGTTGAGTAAAGATATGCTCAGGTGTTTATCTGCTAATACTCTATTAATTAATGCTGGGCGTGGTGCAATGATTGATAACAATGCATTGCTCGAAGAGCTAAATCACCGCGATCTATCTGTAGCATTAGATGTTTGGGAAAATGAACCGAATATAAACAGAGCATTAGTTGACAAGGTTACTTTAGCCACGCCGCATATTGCAGGTTATAGTGTAGAGGGAAAAGAACAGGGGACTTACCGTGTTTATCAATCGCTTTGTCAATTTCTAAAAAAGCCTATTGATGAAAGTAAAAAGAGTTTACTAACCAATAACACTAGCATCATTTCTCTTGATCAGGATAAAATTTTTATGGAATATAAAAATTTGTACGAGCAATTTAATGCTTTTTTGTTGGCATGTTACGACATTAGAAAAGATGATAGGGCCTTAAAGCAGAATCAGTCGTTTGATCAATTGCGCAAAAATTATGGTGCTAGAAGAGAGTACACACATTTTGATTTGCCAGAAAAATTGTATCAGACAGATTTACCTCATTTGCTGAATATTTTAAAAAATAGCCCAATAAGTGAATGACGATGAATTTACGTATCGGTTTTGTTATTAATCCTCTCGCTGGTATTGGAGGGGCGGTAGCGCTCAAGGGTAGCGATAGTTCTGAAATTGTTAAAAAGGCTCTAGCTAAAGGTGCTGAGTGTAAAGCCACCGAACGAGCTCGGGTGATGTTGGGGAATTTACCAAAGAAAAACGACATTCAATGGCTATCTGCTCCCGGTATCATGGGCGGTGATGCACTCCAGCAATGTGGTTATACTCCGAAAATTGTGGGTGAGCTTAATTGTCAGCCAACTTCCTCAGCGGATACTCAAAAATTTGTTCGCACATTGATAGATGAACAAATAGATTTACTCTTATTTGTTGGAGGCGATGGAACGGCCCGAGATATTTATGACGTGATCGCAGACCTTAACATGAAAACCCAACAGTTAGTGCTGGGAATTCCTGCCGGTGTGAAAATGCATTCGGGGGTTTACGCCATTTCTCCGCAAGCCGCAGCGCGCGTTGTTGGCGAATTTTTACAAAAGAAGGCAGTTTCTGTGGCTATACAAGAGGTGAGAGATATTAATGAAGACGATTTGCGTCAAGGAAAAATAAATGCTACTTATTATGGTGAATTGCTAAGCCCAAATGATGAACGTTACGTCCAGCAAGTTAAAAGCTCAGGTGAAATTGATGATACGATGATGCAAGTAGAAATTGCTGCGGGTATTGTCGATGATATGGATAATGAGACGCTGTACATTGTAGGTGCTGGCACGACTCCAAAAGCGGTCATGGATGAACTGCAGCTAGAAGGTACACTTTTAGGCGTTGATGTTATTTTAGGGAGAGAGCTTATTGCCTGTGATTGCGATAGTGCAACGTTATTATCATTGATTGATCAGTATCCCTATCATCCCGTCAAAATAATTTTAACGGCTACAGGAAATCAAGGGCATATTATTGGGCGAGGTAATCAGCAATTGTCGGCTACTCTGCTAAAGAAAATAGGTAAAGATAATTTACAGGTATTAATAACCCCCAATAAACTGTCTCATCTTAATGGTAGGCCACTGCTAATGGATAGCGGTAATCCTAATTTAGATGCTGAATGGAGTGGTTGGATAAAAATTTATACAGGTTATCGTCAGCAAAGTGTCTATCCTTTGAGTTGCGGTAATGATTGATAATTTTAGATCGTTAAAGAAAAGTAGATAATGTCCACTCAAAGCCGACTATTTGCGCGTTACTTAGAAGGCCTGCCAAGCGGTAAGTTGGAGTGGATCGGTTTACGTCCCGCTCGCAAAGAGCCGATGATTGTTGTTCAAAATGTTGAGGCGATTGAAGGCATAGGCCTTAGTGGTGATCGACGTTGTGAAGGCCGCCCTGGTTCGGCGCGACAAGTCACTATTATTAGTGAGGAGTATATCGATATCATTGCGCGTTTACTTAAGAAAGATTCGATAGATCCGGCTATTTTGCGGAGAAATTTAGTTGTTTCAGGCATTAACCTAACGGCTCTGCGTCATCAACGTTTTCAAATAGGAGAAGCTCTTTTTGAATCTACCGCTCAGTGTCACCCTTGCTCCCGGATGGAGCAGGCACTAGGAAAAAATGGTGTTGCCGCAATGTTAGGTCACGGAGGATTGTGTGCAAAAATAATACGCGGTGGTCACTTATCTATAGGTGATGAGCTGTTATATATAGGGCCTATTGAATGACATATTCACTTCAACCCTTAGGCTATATTAGAACGTGCTTTCCTGAAAAATTTGGCATTCCCCGTCAAGCATTATTAGCCACGGAAGCAAAAGGTGTATTGCAGTTGTTGTCACCATTTAATCAGCCTGATTGTGTAGAAGGCTTATCGGAATCTAGCCACGTTTGGTTAACCTTTATTTTTCATCAACACCTTAATGATGGTTGGAAGCCCAAGGTTCGACCACCACGTTTAGGCGGGAATAAAAAGTATGGCGTCTTTGCGACCCGTAGTCCTTTTAGGCCAAATGGTCTGGGCTTATCCGCAGTTAAACTCGACAAAATAGATGTGAATGATGAGTCAGTGAATTTACATTTTTCTGGTGTAGATTTGCTTGACGGTACTCCCATTGTTGATATTAAGCCTTATATTCCTTATGCCGATGTGGTTCCCAATGCGACTAATTTTTTCGCTGAAGAAGCTCCAGTTATTCACAAGGTAATATATAGTGAGCAAGCGCAACAATTTTGCAGTGCCTATTTGGGATCGCTTGATGTGAAGTGTTTGATATCGCAAATTTTGCAACAGGATCCGAGGCCAGCATATCAAGCAAGCCAGCAGCGCCATTATAAAATGTCACTGCTAGATTTTAATATCGAATGGTGCAGTCAGATGATTGATGGAGAAATGGTTATGAACGTGATTCATATTGCCAATGATCAGTCCAATCCAAACGAGCCGTGTTACTATTAACCCGGCAGTAAAATAGGTTGTCCTAACCTATTTTACTGCCACCTCTTAAAAACAGGCGAAGTTGTGTGAAACTCCTTGTTTTTAAGGGATTCACGCTGGTCTTTAACCAGTGGCGGCACGTCCCTGTGACGCAATTAACCCAGCACAAATACCTGTTTCCAGGTTTTATTTTTTAAGCTCCAATGCGCCACGGACTAATTTCTTGCAGGTGCCTTTAGGTACAAATATCCAGGCGTTGCCCTGAGCATCGTTTGTGGATGTTCCCGCACAACTAATGCCAGGGCCGGTAGTGCAGTCATTCTTTCCCGCTTTGGCTACACCGTAGCATTTTTCTGCTTTATATTTTGGGGCAGTAAGGGCATCATTAGCCGTTGCCAAGAATAGGCCGGCAGCAATGGCACTCGAGATTTTTATTTTATTCTTTTGCATATCCAAAATTGTTTTAAATAAATTTAGCTTAGGGTTTTCTAATTTGCGTGACTTTATGGTATTCAAAGAAAATAAAAGTTTATTTTATGGCAATAAGAAAAATATTTTTTACGGTGTCATTGCCTTTTTAGGTCTACTATTTTCGCCAATATTATTGGCATGGGGCCCTTTAGGGCATCAAGCTGTGTGTGATGCAGTTTGGCGAGCCAGTCCGTCTGAGCGCCAACAGATTTTGGCAATGGCTGCTAAGCGAATGGGATATAAAACCTATGCGCAATCATGTGTTTGGGCTGACGAAATACGAGGTATCAGCAACTACGCTTGGATAAAACCATTGCATTATATGAATGTTCCCCGTGAGTCTGTATCAATTGACGACAAACCATGCGGTATAGTTTTTTCTCGCTCAAATACTTCACCGGAATGTGTTTTTTCCGCGATCATTTTTTACTATGATCGTTTTCATGACAGTTCATTAAGCCAGCGACAGCGAGATGAAGCATTATTGTTGTTAAGTCATTTTGTAGCTGATATCCATCAACCCCTTCATGTGGCTTATGCTGATGATCGAGGGGGTACTTCACAAAATGTAGTCTTTTCCGGAAAGTTTCTCTCTCTTCATCGCCTATGGGATAGTGAAATTCTTTATTGTGGCACCCAAAAGCGTTGGAAAGCCTTGGGTAAACAGCTTTTTCGTCAGTTGCCCATAGCTCCACTAACCAAACCAAAAATAAAATATAGTACCAGTGAGCTAACAAAAGAAATATTGCTCTGGGCAGAAGAATCTTATGTGCTAACTCGCACTATTTACTCCCACCTGAGTTCTCCTTTAGCAAAAGATTACTGTGAGACCTTTCATCCTGTGGCTATTGAGCGTTTAAAGCAAGCCAGCCGGCGCTTATCTCTATTGTTAAATGAATAATAGCGATAAGGGTTCATGTTATTGAAACGTTGCTGAGTGGTTGGCTATGGAGACAGCACTCAAGATAAGGTACAATCCGCGCCCAATTTGATTTGAACGGCCGACTGATTCTTTATGGAAATTAATCCTTACCTCAATACCCTGAATCAACTCCAGGAGCGTACTGATACGCTTAGGGGGTATCTTTGACTACGACAGTAAGCGTGAACGTTTAACGGAAGTTGAACGTGAGCTCGCAGAGCCTAATGTGTGGGATGACCCCACTCGTGCCCAGAATTTAGGACGTGAGCGCTCTTCTTTGGAGCAAGTTGTTAAAACTATCGATGATCTTGATCAAGGTGTGAGTGATACTCGCGAATTGTTGGATATGATCGTCGAAGAGGGCGATGAGAGTGCACTTGCCGATGTCGATAAAGATATCCAGAGGCTCAATCAACACCTAAGTACCTTAGAATTTCGGCGTATGTTTTCCGGTGAAACAGATGCCAATAATGCTTATCTCGATATTCAGTCGGGTTCGGGAGGCACAGAAGCCCAGGATTGGGCTGAGATGGTTTTGCGCATGTATCTGCGCTGGGGTGACGATAAAGGTTTTAAAACCACCCTGGAAGAAGCGTCACCGGGTGATGTTGCGGGTATTAAAAGTGCCACTATTCGTTTTGAGGGGGAGTACGCCTTCGGTTGGCTGCGCACGGAAACAGGTGTTCATCGCTTAGTTCGTAAGTCACCTTTTGATTCAGGGAATCGGCGCCATACGTCTTTTTGTTCTGTCTTTGTTTCCCCAGAAATTGACGATGACTTTGAGATTGAAGTTGATAAGTCCAATGTCAGAGAAGATACCTATCGCGCTTCGGGAGCAGGAGGGCAGCATGTCAACAAAACAGACTCTGCGGTTCGTTTAACCCATGAATCCAGCGGTATTGTCGTGCAGTGTCAAAGTCAACGGTCACAACATGCTAACCGTGATACCGCCTGGAAAATGCTGCGTGCTAAATTGTACGAGCAAGAAATGCTGAAGCGTAATGCTGAAAAGCAAGCTATGGAAGACAACAAAGCCGATATTGGCTGGGGTAGCCAAATTCGTTCTTACGTACTGGATGACCAACGCATTAAGGACTTGCGTACCAATGTACAAACCAGTAACTGTCAAGCGGTATTGGATGGCAGTCTCGATCAATTTATCGAAGCCAGCTTAAAAGCGGGGCTGTAACCCGGTAATAATTAACCCGGTACTAAAATTAGAAAACTTAACTACGAATGCATATGACTAACGACAAACAACAAAATGAAAATCAATCGCCAGATGAAAATAAGTTAATCGCTGAGCGTCGTGAAAAATTGGCCAATATCCGTGAGCAAGGTGTTGCCTTTCCCAACCAGTTAACACGTGAACACAAAGCGGCTGATTTGCAACAGGCTTATGGCGATAAAACTAAGGAAGAGTTAGAGAGCTTGGGGCAAACCGTATCTGTTGCGGGTCGTGTTATGGCTAAACGTGGGCCATTTATGGTACTGCAAGATGTGTCAGGTCGTATTCAGCTGTACGCCAGTAAAGAAGCGCAAAACCAATTAAAAGCGACCACAGGCTTGTGGGATATTGGTGATATCGTTTCTGTAAAGGGCCTATTGCACAAGTCAGGTAAAGGCGATCTTTATGTTAACCTTGACGAATACCAGTTATTGACAAAAGCGTTGCGTCCATTGCCTGATAAGTATCATGGTTTAGCTGACCAAGAAATACGTTATCGTCAACGTTATGTTGATTTAATGGTAAATCCAGAGGTTCAAGAAACCTTTAAAGTGCGTTCAAAAATTATCAGTTTTATTCGCAACTATCTTAACCAAAACGATTTCTTAGAAGTCGAAACACCCATGCTACAAAGTATTCCTGGTGGCGCGACTGCACGCCCTTTTATCACCCATCACAACGCCTTAGATATGGATATGTACTTACGTATTGCGCCTGAACTTTATCTTAAGCGTTTAGTCGTTGGTGGTTTTGAGCGTGTATATGAAATTAATCGCAATTTCCGCAATGAAGGTTTGTCAACACGGCACAATCCTGAATTCACGATGCTAGAGTTTTACCAGGCTTATGCCGACTACAATGATTTAATGGACTTAACCGAGGATATGCTACGGCAAATCGCTCTGCAAGTATTGGGTTCTACTGATGTCGTGAATACCGTTAAAAATGCGGAAGGTGAAGTCATAAAGCAAACGATTTATGATTTTGCCAAGCCTTTTACTCGACTCAGTGTTTTTGATTCTATTCTACAATTTAATCCTGAGATTAAAGCGGAAGACTTAATGAGTGAAGCTGGTGCAAAACAGATAGCTGAATCCTTAGATATTCCCTTAAAGCCAAGTTGGGGTTTAGGAAAATTACAAATAGAAATATTTGAAAAGACGGTTGAGCATCGCTTGGAACACCCTACATTTATTACTCAATACCCAACAGAAGTTTCCCCCTTGGCACGATGCAATGATGATAATCCTTTTGTCACCGATCGCTTTGAATTTTTTGTGGGTGGGCGTGAAATTGCGAATGGTTTTTCTGAGCTTAATGATGCTGAAGACCAAGCTGAACGCTTTCGTGCACAGGTTGCTGAAAAAGAAGCAGGGGATAATGAAGCCATGCACTACGATGATGATTATGTGCGTGCTCTAGAATACGGGTTGCCACCAACAGCAGGTGAGGGTATTGGTATCGATCGCTTGGTTATGTTGCTGACCGATTCTTCGTCCATTAGAGATGTCTTGTTATTTCCTCATATGCGCCCTGAAATACATTATTAATTTCTCAGGTGACCTTAAATAAAAAACCCGTTAGTTTTAACGGGTTTTATTGCAGTGTTGTCTATTCTATAGTTTAAAGAAATTAATATCTCTCAGTAAATTTTTACTTAATTTATCTAAATTTTCACTCGACTGCCGAGTCATCTTCATACGCTCCGCACTAGTTGTTGAGATCTCTTTTATACTAGAGGTGTTTTGCGCAATCTCTTGAGCAGTTTTATTTTGTTCGTCAGTTGCGCTGGCAATAAAGGCACTTTTCTCAAGAATAGATTGAATTGCTTGATTAATATCTGTCAGAGAGTCAGCGACAACTTGTGTGCGTTCTAGATTTTCTTCAGAGCGTTCGCGAGAAAGATTCATGGTGCTGACGGCAGATTGTGTATCGCTTATCAAGCCTTCAATAATTTTGCGAATCTCTTCAGCGGATTCTGCGCTGCGCATTGCTAGCGAGCGAACTTCATCAGCCACAACCGCGAAGCCGCGACCCTGCTCACCAGCCCGTGCCGCTTCAATTGCCGCATTCAGTGCAAGCAAGTTAGTTTGCTCCGTTACCGAGTGAATGACTTCAAGCATGGATTGAATTTCATCTGTACGTTTTTCAACGGCACTGACTGCAACAGCGGCTTGCGAAATATCCTCAGCAAGTAATTTCACTGAGCTTAGATTATCTTTAACGGCCTGACTACCTTCTGCGGTTTTTGCGCCGGCATCGCTGGCTGCTTGCTTGACGGTGTCCCCGTTATTCGCAATTTCTCTGGCACTGGCAGACATCTCTTCTACCGCAGATGCGATAGAAATTGTTTGGTTGTCTTGCAGGCTAATGGCGTCGTAAGTCTCCTTGGATATCAAGTTTAAATCACCAGAAGATTCTGCCAATTGGTTAGCACCACTCGACACGTTGGATAATATTTCGTGTATTTTTTCCAAAAATCGATTGAACTTTTGTGCGAAAATACCCATTTCATCGTCGGTATTTACTTGCATTCTTGGGAGCAGATTCCCCTCAGCAACATCGCCCATGATTTCTGCCATTTGTTGGATGGGTTTGGATATATAGTTGGAGACCAGTAAACCAATACCCGCTGCAATACCCGCAATAACAAAAGCAGTGATCAATTCGATAATAAGGGCTTGGTTATTATCTGATTCAATTTCAGCATCTAAACTTGCAACCGTATCATTGATATTGTTGAGATAGACGCCGGTGCCAACCAACCATCCCCATTTATCTAAGCCAATTGCATAAGACATTTTGGGTTCATCATTATCTGTTGCGGGGTTAAACCAAATATATTGATAAAAATCGCCTCCCTTTTTGGCAATATTGATTAAGTCTTTAACAAGAGGTTTTCCGTTAGCATCCTTTAGATCAATTAAGTTTTTACCTTCTATAGAGGGCTTAGGGCGTGTAGCTAGGTTTAAGCCATCATACTGATAGACAAAAATATAATTACCGTTGTCAAAGTTCATGCTGCGTAAAATGGATAATACTTGCTTCTTAGCTTCTTCATCATCGGCGGCAGCATTCTCATAAATGGGTTTAATGGCAGAGGTGGCAATATCCACATAATTCTTAACATTGGTTTTGCTGACTTCCAGCGTCGAAAAGCTAACGGCAGTCGTTACCGCTTCACTTGCAGATTTAGAGTTGCTATAGACAATCCACATCATGACCATGGCGAGTAATACAACGGGTCCGATGGTGGCTAATGTAACTTTAGTGCGGAGGCTGAGATTTTTCATTATGAATTTGGCCATTTACAGGATTTTGGTTTGTACTAAAAAGCATAGATCCTTAGAGGCACAGTGCAAGTATTGATACTGGGATAATGGAAAAAACGCCAATAATTGTGATTTTTAAAGAAAAATAGATGAAAATCAAAAGCTTAGGCCATATTCGTGCTAGTATCCGCAATTTGACTCATTTATCAAGGCCAAAAGAACGTGACCGAGACAGAAATACAGCTAGAGGCTAGTTGGTTAGAATATCTCAAAGAAGAATTTGAAAAACCTTACATGCAAGAGCTCAAGCGCTTTTTGGTGAATGAAAAGCGTCTAGGAAAGGTAATTTATCCTAAAGGGAGTGAAATATTTAATGCATTTAATTCGACACCTTTAGACCAGGTCAAAGTGGTTATTTTGGGGCAAGATCCTTATCACGGGCCTGATCAAGCGCATGGTTTATGTTTTTCTGTGCGACCGGGTATAGCTTTACCACCTTCTTTGGGAAACATATACAAAGAGTTGGCGAATGATGTTGGTATAACTCTTCCTGACCATGGTTCTCTGCAGGCATGGGCTGATAGGGGAGTGCTGCTGTTGAACGCCACTCTTACCGTCGAGCGAGCAAAAGCAGGCTCACATCAAGGAAAAGGTTGGGAAGAATTCACAGATAGAGCTATAGAAGTTGTTAATGAGCATTGTGATAAAGTGGTTTTTTTATTGTGGGGCAGCTATGCTCAGAAGAAGGGGCAATTAATCGACACGAAAAAACATTATGTGCTGAAATCTCCTCATCCTTCACCGTTGTCTGCACATAGAGGCTTCTTAGGGAATAAACACTTTTCACTGGCAAACCAGTGGCTACAGTCACAGGGGAGGGAGCCAGTTAACTGGCAGTTGTGATCAGTGATCGTGCAACAGATTAATGATGCAGTCTTTGAGTTTTTAAGAACTCAGTAGTTTTGTCGCAGCTTCCATTTCCTCGCTTAAGTCAGTTGATTCTATGTGACTATCGGCTTGAAGACCCAAACGTCCGAAAGCCTTTACATTTTCATAATCAACGTTATCCATTTCATTGTCTGATCCCATATAGCTTTGTAGCATCGCAACGGTCACTATATCGATATAGTCTGCTTTGGGTATATCTCGATCAAAGATAAGGTGGTCTGTCGGTACACGTTGTAATTCTTTTGGAAACTCCCATTTTTTAAGAATGGCATTGCCTATCATAGGACTGAGTTTTTTGATAACCGCATCCAGAGAGAAACTATCTTTTAGCAAAATAGCGTTTTCTTCGGCAAAAGTGAGAATGGGTAACACACCGATTTGGTGAACAAGCCCTCCCAGTGTTGCTTGATCTGGACGCAAGTTAGTTCGGTGTTTACAGAGTACATGACACATACCCGCAATTTCACTGGAACGCTGCCACACATCGCGCATTCGCCGATCGACAATGCTTGATGTTGCCTGAAACATTTGTTCCATAGCGAGGCCGGTTGCGATATTAGCTGTATATTCCATACCTAGACGCATTAAGGCCATTTTTAAGTCAGTTATTTCTTGTGAGGCCCTAAACACAGGGCTATTGGCAACTTTGATAATGCGTGCGCTTAAGGCAGGGTCATTACTGATAACTTTGCCTAGGTCGTTGAGAGCAGAATCAGCATCTTCAGCTACGTCGCGCACACGTAGTGCAACTTCAGGAAGCGTAGGTAACACTAATTCATCGTCTTTTATTGCTTTAACAATATCTTGGCTGACTTGCTCGACAAGATTGCTCATAACAAGGATTCCGTATTAATGGCTATTCCTTATTTATAGCATAGGGTAGCGGTAATGCCTCCAATTTGTACTGATAATTTTCATCTAAATAGATTTCGTTGTTATTGATGACATCTTCTTTGACAACTGCAAGTAATTCTCGGTGGTTATTAGTTCTTGCACTGATTACGGTTTGACCAACAGCTGATGTTGACCTCGGTGAAAATAATGGTTCCCCTGGCTTAATGCTGTCTACATAATTTGTTTTAAATCGATACATTCTGCGTTTCAATTTTCCTAAATACTGCATTCGAGCGACTACCTCTTGCCCAGTGTAGCAGCCTTTTTTAAAACTAATCCCTTTGCCTATAGACTGGTAGTTCAGCATTTGAGGAATAAATTCTGCAACTGTTTCGGGGCGAATTTCACCGATACCTTGAGCAATATTAATTGCGCTCCAATAATCGGCATCTTTTGTAGTCTGAGGTATTTCTGTTAATTTTGAATAAGGAATCCAGCATTCATAATACCTTGTGCCAATTTTAATAATAGCCATTCCTTCTACGATATAAGCATCGTTATCTTTTTCTGGGAGTGCTGGTATCAGCGCATTGAGCTTGCTGAGATCGTCTCCAGAAAAGCCGATGATGCGATAGTCTTGGTAAGCGTCAATGAGTTCAACTTTCGAGAAAACGCTGTATTTTTTTAAGGTAGCCAATGCTTCTGGTATTAAGTCTTTAAAAATGGACAAAGCAATGGTCTGCGAATCTAATTGGCAGGCTCTAAAACTAAAAAGCATTCTACCTTTATGAGAGCAGTGTGCACCTAAACAGCTTGGTTTTAAAACTTCATTGTTGGAGAGCGCGGCAATATCGCAGGTAACTTGTCCCTGTAAAAATTTGCTGGCATCAGGCCCTCTCACCAGTAATAAGCCATGGTCATCAATATTGACAAACGAAGGTGCAGTATTGCTAGACATATTTTTTCCAGAAGTACTCGTGATTTTATTCAAGATATTTATAATGGGGCTACTTTTACAAAAACAAATAGCGCTTGATGCGTATAGTACAGGATACTATGGAAAAAAATCGTTTATTATGGGGCAGTCGTCGTGGCATGCTGGAGTTAGATTTGATTCTTCAGCCCTTTGTTGAAAATACCTACCCCACTCTTGAAGCGGCTGATCAAAAGCGCTATGAAAAATTACTAGAAGAGCAGGATCAGGATTTGTTTGCTTGGTTTTTAAAGCGACAGGATCCTAGTGATCCTGACTTACTAAGGATAGTGCAGGTAATACGTGAAAATACAGAGCAGAATACCACTCCGAAACGCCCAGGCTAGTTCTGAAGCATCGGCTTTTCGTCTGCTGCGTTTTACCCCCTCTACATTTTTGTTTGTCGCCGTATTAATAGTGCATGCCTTTGCTATTGCCGCTATTTTTTTATCGGCCTTACCTTCTTGGGTATTATGGGCAATAGTAGTTTTGTTGCTAGCGCACTTTACGGCTTTTGGCTATCGATGGTTTGTACAACCAATTTACCGCTTGCAACAATATGAGCATCGGTGGGTACTGATTGAAGAGAGTGCCGAAGCTAGGACATTACGAATAATGAGTTGTTATTATTGTTCCCCCCTGCTTGTGATTTTGCGAGCCCAGTCTGAAAGTAATTTGCGTTGTTTTTATCTGCCTATTTTTGTTGATTGCTGTTGTTCAGATGATTTTAGGCGTTTGCGGGTGTTAGCGAAATATTTTCTTTAGAACTGCCCTTTCGTGATTAGTGGAGGCGCATTAGCGTCTGTTAACAATAATATTCTGGGCCGCAAAATTAGTGGGTACTAAAATGGTATCCCTGGCCACACGGCCGAGTTCTGGATAGTCTAATGAATAATGCAGGCCCCGGCTTTCCTTGCGCTCCATAGCTGAACGAATGATCAATTGAGCTACAGTCGCGAGGTTACGCAGCTCAATGAGATCATTGCCCACTTTATAGTTACTATAATACTCAGCAATTTCTCGCTGTAGTAATTTAATCCTGTGTTGAGCACGTTCTAGCCGTTTTTGAGTGCGGACGATACCGACATAGTCCCACATAAAACGTCGTAGTTCATCCCAGTTGTGTGATATCACCACATCTTCATCGGAATTGGTGACTCGAGATTCATCCCAAGGTTTCGGAGTATCCATTTCAGGAATGGAAGCAATTGTTTCTTTTATATTCATTGAGGCAGAACGTGCGTAAACAATACATTCTAATAGTGAGTTACTGGCCATGCGATTGGCCCCATGAAGTCCTGTAAAAGAGGTTTCTCCGATGGCATAAAGGTTAAGTAGGTCTGTTTGACCATGTTCGTCCACCATAATACCGCCACAGCTGTAGTGTGCCGCAGGAACGACAGGGATGGGATCGCGAGTAATATCAATCCCATATTCCAAACAACTTGCTTTTACATTGGGAAAATGTTCATTAATAAATTCAGCCGGTTTATGGCTAATATCTAGGTACAGGTGGTCACAACCTAAACGCTTAATTTCATGGTCAATGGCGCGAGCGACGATATCGCGAGGAGCCAGTTCTTCACGTTCATCAAATCGATGCATGAATCGTTCACCATTAGGTAGTGTTAAGTGTGCACCTTCACCTCTTAGGGCTTCGGTTATTAATAAGGTTTTTGCCTTTGGGTGAAATAAACAGGTTGGATGAAATTGGTTGAATTCCATATTGGCGATGCGACAGCCTGCTCGCCACGCCATGGCGATGCCATCGCCACTGGCTCCATCGGGGTTACTGGTGTATAGATAGGCTTTGCTGGCGCCTCCTGTTGCTAAAATAACAACCTTAGCCTGGAAGGTGCAAACGCAGTCGCGCTTTCGATCATAGACATAGGCGCCACTACAGCGGAGCCGCTTACTATTGCTGTCAGCTTGTTGAATCAAGTCAATCGCAATATGTTGCTCAAATAAATCGACATTCTCAGACTCGTGTATACGGTCAATCAGAGTACTATGCACCGCTTTACCAGTTGCATCAGCACTGTGAATAATACGTCGATGACTGTGCCCCCCTTCTTTGGTGAGGTGGTAGTCCGTATTGTTTTCGTTGCGAGTAAAATGGACTCCTTGATCAATTAGCCATTGAATCGCCGCACTGCTATTTTCCACAGTAAATTTAACGGCCTCGGGATGGCAAAGTCCAGCTCCTGCATTGAGCGTATCTTTCACATGGGCTTCAATAGAATCTTGGTCGTCAAGTACGGCTGCAATGCCACCTTGGGCATACCAGGTTGACCCATCCTTGAGTTGGTTTTTGCTCAAAACAGCAATGCGTCCAGACGTGGATAAATTGAGCGCAAGAGACAAGCCTGCAGCTCCACTGCCAATAACAAGAATATCGTGACGAAAATGGTTGTTCATTGCTAGACTACCGCAAATAAATGAAATCTGAGTGCCGAAGTATATCACTTTGGAACTTATGTAGGCTGGCCATGTCATACGGCCGTTTAAATCGAGACATAACCCGCTATATTGCTAGGGAGCATACATGACTGCGTCATCAGCGCAAAGTAGTAAACATGATAATGCGCAAGACACTGATCAACAACTTGTGGAGAGAGTCCAGCAAGGTGACAAGCGAGCATTTGATTTGTTGGTACTCAAATATCAGCACAAAATTATTTCTGTAGTGCATCGCTATGTACGTGATGCAGCAGATGTTCAGGATGTTGTTCAAGAAGCTTTTATCAAAGCCTATCGAGCGTTAGAAAACTTCCGTGGCGATAGCGCCTTTTATACTTGGATGTATCGTATCGCTATTAATACTGCCAAAAACCATCTTATCTCCCGTGGGCGTAGGCCACCCTCTACCGATGTGGATATCGATGATGCAGAGCATTTTTCTGGAAATGATAGTTTGCAAGATTTTGACACTCCAGAAACTAGCCTTTTTTGTGAGCAGCTACAGTCTGCTGTGGAATCTACTATCGAAAACCTACCTGAAGATTTACGCACTGCAGTTACTCTGCGTGAAATGGATGGTTTGAGCTATGAGGAGATAGCTGACGTAATGAAGTGTCCTGTAGGTACTGTACGCTCGAGAATATTCCGTGCTCGAGAGGCTATTGATAAGGTTGTTCAACCCCTAATGGGGTGAGATAAAATCGCATGACCGATTAAAAAATAACCATTTTTTGGATTTTAAATCGAAATATAGACATTTTTTAAATTTTTTGTGAACTTTGTCTACAAAAGCTAGTCTGAAGCACAAACCACACACATTTATGTAATTACTGGAATCATTTATGTCGAATCAAGAAAGTTCATCACAGCAACAGCTTAATGAATCTTTATCTGCCCTAATGGATGGCGAAGCGAGCGAAATGGAAGTCCGTCGTATATTGAAATCAGATAATCAAGAGATTGATGAGCGTTGGGCTCGTTATCATCTTGCTAGAGACGCTATGCGTGGTGAAGTCGAGTTGCCTGTCCATATGGATTTTTCGGCTTCGATCTCAGCTGCAATTGCTGACGAACCTGCACATAGTCTAAAGGCAAGTAACGCTAGAAGTAAGAAATCATTGTTTTGGCCAAATTTGGGGCGTTTTGCTGTTGCAGCTTCCGTTGCTGGAGCAGTGGTCGTCGGTGTTCAGTTCGCTCCAAATACTCCCTCTGGAAACATAGCTAACGTTAATCAACCTGTGTCGGCGCCAAGCAATTTACCAAATACGCCGGTTCTCACTCCTAGTACATCAGTGAGAACAGTGGGTAATGAGGAAAGAAAAAAACCTATTGTGATCAACGAAGCCACGCAAGAGCAACTTCAACAGATGGAAAGTGAAGTTAATCGCCTAATGCTTGAGCATGCGCAAAATGCGACACAAAATACTCAGCAAGGTGTTTTACCTTATGTTCGTGTGCCTGAAGCTGAGCAATAAGTTTCAAATATTCATTTTCATTAGTGATTATTTATCGCCAGTAGTACCATAACGCCCGTCAGCATAATGTACGGGCCATTTCTTAATGTCATATAGACTTATTTTACTTATATCAATCTCTTTGCAGGCGCCATTTCTGGTCTCTGCAAACACTATTGTCCAATCAGATTCAGATGATGTTATCGCCGGTTACCCAAGGGTTGTTGCAGAATCTTCGGTTGATAAGTCGTCAAGTTCAGAAATTATCGTTGATTCGATACAAGCACTTTTTGCAGTTTTATCTACCGCCAATAAAAATATCAGTTACCATAGTTTACTCACTTATGAGGCCAATGGATTTATTACCACTTATCAGCTATTGCACAGAATAAAAGACAATAGTGTGTCTGAACAGTTGGTATTTATGAACGGTCCGAGGCGACAAGTTGTTCGTCGTCAGAATTTATCCGCTTGTCTTCAGGGAGCGACACGCTGGGGGCTATGGCCAACCGTTATATCCTCCTCATCATTAACGGCTTATCAATTAAAAGCGCAGTCGATAGAACGGATAGCAAACCGGGATGCCGTCGTTTTTGATATCTTGCCGAAAGATGAGTTTAGGTATGGTTATCGCTATAGCGTTGATAAGAAAACAGGTTTAGTTCTAAAGGCAGTTACCTATCATAAAAATGTCATCATAGAGCGTTTGCAGACAGTGTCTATAGATTTTCTAGCTGAAGGTGGGGAGGATATTAATCAAGATCTTGATTACTCATGGAGAGTGCCTGAGGTTGACCCATGCTATTCCAAACAATTTACACCGGCTTGGAAAGTAAAGTGGCTACCAGAAGGCTTTGAGTCGGTTGGTAATCGAGTCACTGCTCAAGGAGAGCAGGCATTAATATTTGCTGATGGTTTGGTCTCTGTGTCGGTTTTTATTGTTAATAGCAACACTGTAAGTTTACCAAAGGCAACTGCTCGACATGGTGCAACGGTGGCTGTTATTGCTCCGATAGCGTCACTCCCAGGTAGGAGTGTTGCTGTAGTGGGAGAGGTTCCAACTGCAACAGCGAGAAAAATAGCGGTTTCAGTTAAACCTTTGTAATTTAAAGAAACATTTAAAAGTAAGATTGTATAGTGGTGTTTTTACCGTGTTGAAAGAAACAGGCAAAATAGTGAAAATCACAGATGATTCTCTCTGGGTTGATACGGTGCAGAAATCGACGTGTGGAAGTTGTGTGGCGCAAAAGGGGTGCGGGCAGAGTTTATTGAATAGATGGGGGCGCAATCCTTTTTATTTGCGTGTTCCACTCATGAAACATTCATCTAGCCAATTTCGTGTTGGAGATTATATTCAGATAGCGATACCCGACGATATTATTGTTAAAAATTCTCTATTACTTTATCTTTTTCCTCTAATTTTTTTACTTGTTTTTAGTGGATTTGCCCATACATATTCGGCTAGTGATGGGATATCGATTTTTTCGGGTATTGTTGGTTTCGTTTTGGGCGGTTTTGTCCTTAGGATTCACAGCTACTTGTATCGCAACGATGCTCGTCATCAACCGTTTGTTGTTGCTGGCCCAGCTTCAGTTAACTTAACTTTATCGGCCAGTGAAATAGACAAAAGCAAAAAGTAGTGGTTAGAAACTTTTAGAGCCTGGATCAGTCTCACCAATAGCTTGAATAATTTACTCTCAGTAAATTATTTTTTGTGAGTAGGCAATATTGAGGAAATTTGTTATGCGATTGAACCAATCTTATACATATATTTTGAGCTTGTTATATGTATTCTTTTTCTCTTCATTCAGTTATGGAAACTCCTTTCCTGACTTTACCGATTTAATTGAAAAAAAATCCCCCGCTGTTGTTAAAATTACGGCAGAAAGTAAGCGTGGTAACGCTGCGCAGCCGCAAATCGAACTGCCTGATAATGTTCCAGAGATCTTTAGGCATTTTCTTGATCCTAGGCAAATGCCGGAGCGCGAGTCACGCGCATCGGGTTCGGGTTTTTTAATTTCTGCTGATGGCTATGTCTTAACTAATAACCATGTTGTCGAAGGTGCAACGGATGTGCTTATTCGTTTGATTGATCGACGAGAATATGATGCTGAAGTCGTGGGTACAGATCCACAGTCTGATTTAGCATTGTTAAAAATTGATGAAACTAACCTCCCTTACCTAAATTTAGCGGATTCTAATAAAGCCCGTGTAGGTGAATGGGTTTTAGCAATTGGCTCACCTTTTGGTTTGGATTATTCAGTAACACAAGGGATTATCAGTGCTATTGGGCGCAGTATTCCTGCAGAAGGGAGGCAAAGCTATGTTCCATTTATTCAAACTGATGTAGCCATAAACCCCGGTAATTCAGGTGGCCCATTGTTTAATTTAGACGGAGATGTCGTTGGTATTAATTCGCAAATATATACACGTTCAGGCGGTTCAATAGGTTTATCGTTTGCGATTCCCTCAAATTTAGCAAAAGACGTTATTGAGCAACTTAAAAGCAAAGGTAAGGTTGATCGCGGTTGGTTGGGGGTTGTAATTCAAGACGTTGATAAAGACCTAGCTTTATCCTTCGGCTTGAAAAAGCCGCAAGGAGCTCTGGTGGCTCAGATGGAGCCTAATGGGCCAGCGGAAAAGAGTGGCTTAGTGGTAGGGGATATTATCCTTGAGTTTAATGGTCACGAAATCACTTCGTCATCAGATTTACCCTATGTTGTTGGACCTGTCAGAGCTGGTACGGAAGTCCCTGTAAAAATTATTCGTAAGGGCAAAACAAAAAACATGACTGTTACGGTAGGTTCTAGAGATAGCTCTGGAGACACGATTAGTTCAGTTAACCCTAAAGCGTCAGCGGATACCCGTTTAGGATTGGTTGTAGAGGATATGACGACTGAAATGAGGCGTTCGGTTGGGGTATCGGGGGTTGTTATTACTCAAGTATCCGCTAATAGCCCAGCCGCTGAAACTGGTTTAGAGCCTGGAGATGTTTTAGTCCAGCTGGGCTTTGATGAAGTAGGCTCTGTCAAACAATTTAGAAAAATTGAGAAGTCTTTACCAGTAAATAAGCCTCAACCAGTCCGTGTTATTAGGCGTGGTTCATCTTTATACCGTAGTATTACCATAAGAGATTAATTTTAATTTGATAGGGCGGCTTTGGGGTCGCCTTTTCATGGTATCCAACTCTTTTCCTTTCTGTATGCTCAGTCTTTCATAGAACATCCGTTCTTAATAGGGTAAAATCCGCGCTCTTCAGAATTTACTCCTTCCTCAAGGTATTAACTAGCAGTGACCGACCTCAGCCATATCCGTAATTTTTCTATTATTGCCCACATTGACCATGGTAAATCGACCTTGGCGGATCGTTTTATTCAAGACTGTGGGGGGTTATCACAGCGAGAAATGGCCGAACAAGTACTGGATTCTATGGATATTGAACGTGAGCGTGGTATTACTATTAAGGCGCAAAGCGTGACCTTAGACTACAAAGCCCGTGATGGAAAAACGTACCAGCTTAATTTTATTGATACACCAGGACATGTTGATTTCTCCTATGAAGTATCCCGCTCATTGGCTGCGTGTGAAGGAGCATTGTTGGTAGTTGATGCTGCTCAAGGTGTTGAGGCTCAATCAGTTGCCAACTGCTATACCGCTATCGAGCAAGGATTAGAGGTTATTCCTGTTTTAAACAAAATGGATTTACCACAAGCTGAGCCTGAACGAGTAGCACAAGAAATCGAAGATATTATTGGTATCGAAGCGAGTGATGCCGTGCAGTGTAGCGCGAAGTCTGGTTTAGGTGTGCAGGATGTACTTGAAGATCTGGTCAATAAAGTTCCTCCGCCAGTGGGCGATGTGGATGCACCTTTGCAAGCCTTGATTATTGACTCCTGGTTTGATAATTATCTGGGGGTTGTCTCTTTAGTGAGAGTTAAAGAAGGCACCCTAAAAGTTAAAGACAAAATAGTCACTAAATCTATTGGTAAGCCACACATCGTTGATAGTGTGGGTGTATTTACTCCCAAGCGGAATCCGTTGAAAGAACTAAAAGCCGGTGAAGTAGGCTTTGTCGTTGCTGGCATTAAAGATATTTTAGGTGCTCCGGTTGGTGATACCTTAACTCATGCGTCCACTTATGAGACGGTAGAACCTTTGCCAGGTTTTAAGAAGGTAAAACCGCAGGTTTACGCGGGTTTATTCCCAGTCAGTGCCGATGATTACGAATCGTTCCGTGAAGCCTTAGCTAAATTGACATTGAATGATGCCTCGCTTTTTTATGAGCCCGAAAGCTCTGATGCCTTAGGTTTTGGTTTTCGTTGTGGTTTCTTAGGGATGCTACATATGGAAATTATTCAAGAACGGTTAGAACGTGAATATGATCTTGATTTAATTACAACGGCACCGACCGTTATCTTCCAGGCAGTTAAAAACGATGGTGAGGTTATTCAAGTTGATAATCCTTCTAAATTGCCTGATCCTGGGTACTTGAGCGAGATGCGAGAACCCATTGTTGAAGCAAACATATTAGTGCCACAAGCGTATCTTGGGCCGGTAATCACCCTTTGTGTAGAAAAGCGCGGTACACAAAAAGATATGCAATATGTGGGGGCTCAGGTTTCATTGCGTTATGAATTGCCGATGAATGAAGTCGTTTTAGATTTTTTCGACCGTTTAAAATCAGTCAGTCGGGGGTTTGCATCACTGGATTATAGTTTTATACGTTTTGATAAAGCCCCGTTAACTCGTTTAGATGTTTTAATCAATGGTGATAAAGTGGATGCTTTGGCGATGATCATTCATCGAGATTATGCACAAAGCCGAGGCCGGTTATTAACTGAAAAAATGAAAGAATTGATTCCTCGCCAAATGTTTGATGTAGCTATTCAGGCGGCAATAGGCGGACAAATTATTGCTCGAACTACCGTGAAGGCCTTACGTAAAAATGTAACTGCTAAGTGCTATGGCGGCGATATGACTCGTAAGAAAAAGCTATTAGAAAAGCAAAAAGCGGGTAAAAAGCGCATGAAACAAGTAGGTAATGTAGAAATTCCGCAAGAGGCCTTCTTGGCCGTACTGCGGGTGGACAGCTAGTGAAAAATAAGAAGAGACAAGTTAATGGATATTAATTTCCCTTTGATTTTAGTGATTTTGGTGTTTGTATCTGGTGCCATCGCGCTGGCAGATAAACTATTTTTATCTAAACGTAGACAAGAAGATGAAGCTGAAACAGCGGTGGTTGAATACTCAAAATCATTTTTTCCCGTGTTGTTATTAGTGCTAGTTTTACGCTCATTTTTAGTAGAGCCTTTTCAAATTCCTTCTAGTTCAATGGTGCCAACATTAGAGGTGGGTGATTTTATCCTAGTCAATAAATTTACCTATGGTATTCGCTTGCCGGTCGTTCGAACAAAAGTACTTAGTGTCAATGATCCTCAACGCGGCGATGTTATGGTATTTTTTCCACCACATGAAAAGCGTTATTTTATTAAACGAGTAGTCGGACTACCAGGTGACCGTATTGACTATATTGATAACCAACTATTTATCAATGGTGAAAAAATTTCTGAATCCTTGTTGGCCCGATTGCCAACTAACCGGCCTCATTATGAAGTTTATGAAGAGACTCTAGGTGAGAAAACACACCGCTCCATAAAAGATATTAATTACGTTGCCTCTTTTTCTGAAAGAAGTGATGGTTTCAAAAAACGTTATTCCAATAATTTTATTGTTCCTGAAGGTCATTATTTTATGATGGGGGATAATCGCAACAATAGTTCAGATAGTCGAGTCTGGGGTCCAGTCCCTGAAGAGAATATTGTGGGTAAGGCCTTTGCGATATGGATGCATTGGGAAGGTTTAGGCAGTCTACCTAGTTTTTCTCGGGTTAGCACTATACAGTAAATAATCGTCTAGACTATTAATAACCAATATTCTCAATCATGTATATTGGCTAGTATGCATAATAAAATATAGATAGCGATGAGGATAAAACCATGAAGCATTTAAAACACCAACAAGGCTTATCTGCAATAGGCTGGCTATTCGTAATCACGATCTTTGGTTTTTCTATTTTAGTAGCCTCAAAATTGGGTCCTTTTTATCTTGATAATCGCTTTGTTGTTGCCACGTTGGAGTCCTTGGCTGAAGATCCTGAACTGCCTCGTATGGCGCCAAGTGAAATACGCACAAAACTAAATAAAATTTTTAAGGTTAATAATATCCGTGGAAAAGCAGCTAATTCCGTTAAGGTAGTGAAAAATACCGATAAAACATTAGTTAGTATTAATTACGAAGAGCGTATACATTTGCTACTGAATATTGATGTGTTACTGACATTTACGAATGTGCTCGATAGTAGTAAGCCTAATGACTGCTGTACACCCAAAGAAAAATAGAGACATCGATGGTAGATTATGAACGTCTGCAGAATAAACTAGGCTATCATTTTAAAAATCTCACATTATTGAGTTTAGCCTTAACTCACTGTAGCTATGGAAGTGAAAACAACGAGCGCTTAGAGTTTCTTGGAGATGCACTTCTAAATGCCACTATTGCTCAATTACTCTTTTCTCAGTTTCCTGACGAGAGGGAAGGTAGTCTATCACGCTTGCGTTCGAGTTTAGTGAAGGGTGAAACTTTAGCCGACCTTGCTCGCGAGTTTTCATTAAGCGATTACTTAATTATGGGTGAAGGTGAGCTGAAAAGTGGTGGTTTTCGGCGAGATTCGATACTTGCCGATGCTGTTGAGTCTATTATAGCGGCTATTTATCTGGATGGCGGTCTACCTGAGAGCCAAGCTTTTATTGGTCGCATATTCGAAAGACGTTTAAGTACCCTCTCAGTGGATAAATATTTAAAAGATCCCAAAACACGTTTACAAGAATTATTACAAGGACGTCAGTTACCTTTACCCAATTATGTTGTCGTCAACATAGAGGGTGAATCCCATCAGCAGCAATTTATGGTGCGCTGTGAAACCGCTCTGTTAAAAGAGGGACCGGTTGCGACTGCATCAAGCCGCCGGCAAGCAGAGAAAATGGCTGCCCAAAAAGTGCTGCATTGGCTTGAGGGCAAAGAAAATGAATAATCAAGTGGCTCGTTGTGGATATGTGGCTATTGTTGGCAGGCCCAATGTGGGTAAATCGACTCTACTTAATCACATACTCGGGCAAAAGTTGAGCATTACTTCCCGGAAACCGCAGACGACACGTCACAACCTATTGGGGATTAAAACGGATGAAAGGAATAATGCACAGTTTTTATTTGTCGATACACCTGGTTTGCACCAAGAGCATAAAAAAGCCCTTAATCGTTATATGAATCATGCGGTAACTACCGCTATTAGAGATGTTGATGTTATTGTATTTGTCGTTGATAAATTACAATGGTTTGCAGAAGATGATCTTGTCGCTAAACGGGTTCGCGATAGTAAAGCTCCGGTTGTTGTGGTTGTCAATAAAGTTGATCAAATTGAAAATAAAGAAACTTTGCTGCCACATTTGCAACGTTTATTAGATACCTTACAAGTGCAAGACGTTGTGCCTGTATCCGCATTGCAAAATCAAAATCTAGATCGATTGTTGGATGTTATTCGACGCCATTTGCCTGAAAACGATCACTTTTTCCCAGAAGATCAGTTAACCGATAAAAGCTCTCGTTTTTTGGTAGCCGAACTTATTCGCGAAAAAATCACGCGCCAGTTGGGCGATGAACTCCCTTACCAAATGACGGTAGAAATAGAAAGTTTTAAAGAAGAGAAGGGTATTGTTTATATCGATGCGCTAATCCTTGTAGAGCGTGAAGGACAAAAGCGTATTTTAATTGGCGATAAAGGTGCTCGCATCAAGCAAATTGGCCAACAAGCACGAGAGGATATGGAGGTTTTACTCGATAGCAAAGTCATGTTAAAAACATGGGTTAAAGTGAAATCCGGTTGGTCTGATGACGAAAGAGCGCTGCGCAGCCTTGGCTACATTGATCTAAAATAGAGCGCTTTTTTAGCTATGCGCGTTGAACTCCAGCCTGCTTATATCTTACACACCCGCCCCTTTCGTGATACAAGTTTGTTGCTGGATTGTTTTTCTAAAAGCTATGGTCGTATGACCCTAGTTGCTAAAGGTGCCCGTAGCCCTAAGCAGCGACAGAGACACTTATTGCAACCTTTTATTCCCCTATTACTATCATGGCAAGGTAAGAGTGATTTAAAAACACTGATTGCAGTTGAATCCCATGGTGCTGCTTTTGATTTAAAAAATAACTATTTATACAGTGGCTTTTATATTAATGAATTACTGATTTATTTATTAGCCCAGCATGATGTCGCTACTGATATTTATGAAATATATGAGCAATTATTAAGTGAGCTAAATCAACAAGGAGATTTAGAGGTTAGTTTGCGAATCTTTGAATTTTCTTTTTTATCGCTTTTAGGATATGAAATAGATTTTAAGTGCGAAGGAGTAGAGGGAAAAGCAATAGCACCACATCATTATTACGCTTTTATCAATGAAGTAGGTTTTGTCCTTGTGGACGACTGCCCAGATAATAAACCTTCTAATTACTCGGGCGAACAGTTGTTGTTAATTGCACAAAATAATTACGAAGACCCTCTAACCCGCAAGGTAGCAAAACATATTGCTAGAACGGCTTTATCTTTTCATTTACAAGGCCGAGAAATTAAAAGTCGGGTTTTATTTTCTGGTGGCAATGTTATTGGGGGCTAGCCTTCAAAGATAATATCCATATCGTGTTCTTCATCCCATTCAATAAGATCATCGACGGCATCTAAAAAAGCTGGAAAATGGGTATTTACTGTATCAATATCTTTATTTTCTAGCGCTTTATCGATGATTTGTGTCTGTTGCTGCAATTCTGGCACTCCGCAGTAACAGCTACCCCCATTAATTTTGTGAACCAATTGTCCTAGCGCTTGCCAATCTTTGTCGACAAATAATTGATTGACTGTATCGCGTTTATCCTTAATAAGATCAATTAGCATGGATAGCATATCTTTTGCTAGTTCATGATTGTTTCGACTAAATATAAGAGACTGTTTAACATCCACGACTTTCTTTATGGTAGCGCTATTATCAGTGGATTTATCTTTAATAAACTCAAGGGTCGCACTGGTTTTTTTGTTAATTAGCTTAGCATAAGTATCCTGCGGCTCTATATTCATACTTTGTAGCTCTTTTATGGGATCGTTGGCAGGTATAATTTTTGGCTCTAATGAGTCTGACTCGTTGGTCAAGTTTAGCCAGCGTTGAAGGCTATAGATAAGATGGTCATTATCAACGGGTTTTGAAAGATACTCGTCGAAGCCTGAGGTCAAGGCTTCTATTTTTTTCTCGTTACTACTATGTGCACTAATGGCGATTAGCGGTATTCTTTTTTGCCTGTCTTCGAGTTCGCGAATACGTTTTGCAGCGTCAAAACCGCTTAATTCTTCCATTTCCAAGTCCATTAAGACAACATGAAAATTATTATATTCTTCATACAACGTTAGCGCATTTGTACCATTGTCCGCTTCAGTCACGTCAACGGGTAAAATTTTTAGAATTTCCATGATAATGCGTCTATTGGCGGGACTATCGTCTACTAATAAAATTTTTTTATTTTGAGTTTTATTACTTGTTGAAGTGGATTGCGGTAGTACTTTTTGTTTTGTCAAAGTATTGATGACAAATATAGCCATTAATATGCATATCAAACTAAAGAATAAGGTCTGAAAGTGCGGGTCCATAAAGGTAAATAACGCGATTGCAGCGATAACAGCCACGGCGACGACTATAGTGGGAATCCATTTCTTGAGTGACATGAATGGCGATCCTGTTGTTGCGTAATATTGACGAAGTTTCCATTGTAACTATTAACCTGGTAATTAAATAGGGTATCCTGACCTAATTTTAAACTCATCTGTAGAGTGGCTACAGGGTCGCTTAAAATTTGGAAAAACACTTTATTTTTAGCATCTGAGAAATTATTGCTACGATCCAACTAATTTATTTATGTTAAAGAAAGTTATTTTCTCTGATAGCTGGCTAGATATATCTTACAGGGGTAGAATGCCACGTTTTTACGCGTAAGTTAAAACATGAATGACCTGCTCACATCTTCATTAACTCACCCATTTCCCACGATTGAGTCTTATATCGGACAAACGCCGCTGGTCCGCTTACAGCGCTTGCCAGGGGATACTAGTAATGTAATTTTGGCTAAATTAGAGGGTAATAACCCTGCAGGATCCGTTAAAGATCGCCCGGCACTCTCTATGATTAATCACGCGGAATCTCGAGGTGATATTAAGCCTGGAGATACCTTAATTGAAGCCACCAGTGGCAACACGGGAATTGCTCTTGCGATGGCAGCCGCTATTAAAGGGTATCGCATGATACTGATTATGCCGGTGAATGCGACTGAAGAACGTAAACAGGCAATGATGGCCTATGGTGCCCAGTTGATAGAAGTGAGTAAAGAAGAGGGAATGGAAGGCGCACGTGATCTTGCATTAGCTATGGAATCTCAAGGTAAAGGACGGGTGTTAGACCAATTCGGTAACAGTGATAACCCATTGGCACACTATGAAGGTACCGGCCCAGAAATATGGGCGCAAACCCAGGGAAAAATCACCCACTTTGTGAGTTCGATGGGAACAACGGGGACGATCACAGGTACATCGCGTTATTTGAAAGAACAAAATCCAGCTATTCGTATTATTGGTTTGCAGCCGGAAGATGGCGCTAGCATTCCTGGCATTCGCCGTTGGCCTCAAGCTTATATCCCAAGTATTTACGACGATACCTATGTTGATCAGATTATTGATATGGGACAAGACGAGTCTGAAAACACCATGAGAGCTATGGCAAAAGAAGAGGGTATTTTTTGCGGTGTTTCCTCTGGTGGCGCAATAGCGGGTGCTTTGCGTATCAGTCAAACCGTGGAAAATGCCGTTATCGTTGCCATTGTTTGTGATCGAGGTGATCGTTATTTATCGTCAGGTATTTTTGGGAAATAATATTCTTCCTTGCAAAGGTCTCATAGATGCTTTATCTGCTAAGACAGGCACGTTAAATGGTTCGTTTTTATAAACCGCAAAAGCAAGCAGCATCCACTAAAAAACTACCGCTAAAACAACTGGTAGTTGAGCGTTTGAGCGATGATGGTCGGGGCATTGCCAAGCTACCCCTTGAGAAGAACAAGCGAGGAAATCAAAGACAAGGAAAAACGGTATTTATTGACTCAGCTTTACCTGGCGAAATAGTCGATGCAGAGCTACTCAATGAAAATAGCCGTTATATCGATGCCTGTGTGCAAAAGATCACAGTTGCCAGTGAGCAACGCGTTGTACCGGTATGTCAGCACTATAGCGAGTGCGGAGGCTGCCAATTACAGCATATGGGCTCTCAACAACAGCAGCAGTTTAAGTTACAGGTAGTGCTAGATCAGCTTAACAATTGGGAAAATCTGTCGCCAGAAGAGATCAGCCCTACGATATCGTCGGATCAGTATCATTATCGCCGGCGGGTGCGCTTAGGGGTAGGGAGTAAAAAAAGTCGCATTTTGGGATTTAGGCGAAAGCATAGTCAACAGTTAGTAGCCATTCGTCATTGCCCTATCATGCGCCCATCTCTAGAACGATTGATAGAACCTCTAGGAGCGTGGTTAAACGTTCACAAACCAATACTACTCCATGTAGAAATGATAGACGTCGACACCGGCCCCTGTGTATCACTAACGGCCGGGCAAAAACTCTCATCTCAAGCCATCGATGCTTTACTTGAGGCTCTGCCAGGGGTTCAGTGCTGGCTCAAACAGGGGAAAGCCGGGGCAGAACTAATATCTAGTAACATGGCAGGTGCTTTGTCTTATGGATTAACGGCTCCAGCGGATAATAAAACGTTGAATTTGTCTTTTCATCCTCAAGATTTTATCCAGGGACATGGGGTCGTGAATCAGCAAATGGTCAACCAAGCAATAGCATGGCTAGAACCAGAGTCACATCAGCATATTATTGACTTATTCTGCGGCATTGGAAATTTTTCTCTTCCCCTTTCTCGCCTTGTAAAACGAGTAACTGGGATCGAAGGTGTGGCTGCAATGGTTGATAGAGCAAGGTCAAATGCAGAGGTAAATGACTGTCATAATGCCGGCTTTTTTCGGGCGGATTTATTTAATTTAGCTGAGTGGATAGATAATATTGCCATACAGCAGGGCTGTGATTCACTGCTGCTAGATCCTCCCAGAGCCGGAGCAAAGGACATTTGTAGCAATATTGGTAAACTTAATCCAAAACGCATTGTCTATGTCTCTTGCGATTCTGCGACATTTACGCGAGATGCTCAAATATTAAACAGAAATGGGTATTTATTATCACGCTTAGGTCTAGTGGATATGTTTCCACAAACCTCTCATAGTGAATTAATGGCTTTGTTTTGCCTCACTGGTAAATAGTCGATCCTGAAAAAGTTCCTGGACGACTTTTTCGGGGCATACTAAATAGAATACAGTTAACGAAACGACAGTTTTATGGTTCAAGTAAGACAGTATTATTCGACAAGTACCCCTAGGAATATCGATATAAATGATTGGGCGCAGCGCATTGTGAGCGCAGCGAATTTATCCGATTCAGCCTTGCAGATATTGCTCAATGCAGCGACTACCGCTCAGGTTGCAGAAGAGCAGGCCATTGCCAGTGACAATATTTGGTCTGAGCACGGCAGTAGCTTTGTATCGGGTTTGGAAATGGCGGATATTCTTGCAGACTTACAACTTGATCAAGATGCCCTAGTGGCTGCTGTGATTTATCGCAGTGTTCGAGAAAACAAAATTTCTCTCACCGATGTTGACGATTTTTATGGAAAAAAGGTCGCGCAACTCGTTCAAGGTGTATTGCGCATGGCGGCAATACACTCTTTACGCAACGACTCCGATGCGGAAGTTTTTGGCAAACAATCCGACGAACAGGTTGAAAATGTTCGTAAAATGCTAGTTGCCATGGTTGATGATGTGCGTATCGCACTGATTAAACTCGCTGAGCGCACCTGTGCGATTCGAGCCGTAAAAAATGCTGAAGAAGCGATAAAGGTGAAAGTGGCAAAAGAAGTCGCCGATATTTATGCACCTTTAGCACATCGCTTGGGCATTGGACATATTAAATGGGAGCTAGAAGATCTTGCGTTTCGCTATTTGCGTCCCACAGAATACAAAAAAATCGCTTCATTGCTGGATGAAAAACGCTTAGCTCGTCAAACCTATATTGATACGGTTGTTAATGCACTGAGCACGCAAATTAAAAAAAATGGTATCACCGCTGAAGTACAAGGTCGTGCAAAACATATTTTTAGTATCTGGCGAAAAATGCAAAGAAAAGGCATTACCTTTTCAGAAGTTTACGACATTCGTGCAGTCAGAATTCTTGTTGAAAATACGCGAGACTGTTACGAAGTGCTAGGTATCGTTCATACCATGTGGCGGAATATTCCCCATGAGTTTGATGATTATATTGCCGCCCCTAAAGAAAATGGTTATCGCTCTTTACATACCGCTGTCATGGGCCCAGAAAATAAAGTCTTGGAAGTACAAATTCGTTCAAACGCCATGCACGAAGAAGCCGAGTATGGAGTTTGTTCCCACTGGCGTTATAAAGGAACCGATACCAACCCCAGTAGCGATAGCTACGAAAAGAAAATAGAGTGGTTAAGGCAAGTTTTAGAATGGCATGAAGAGTTAGGTGTTAACCCGCTAGCAGATGATTTAAGCCAAGGAATAGAACAAGACCGCATTTATTTGTTTACGCCTGAAGGGCATATTGTTGATTTGCCTCAGGGAGCAACGCCCCTAGATTTTGCTTACCGAATTCACACAGAAATTGGTCATAGTTGTCGTGGTGCGAAAGTGAATGGTCGCATTATGCCACTCAATACGATCTTAAAAACGTCTGATCAAGTGGAAATTTTAACAGGTAAACAAAGTGTTCCCAGCCGAGATTGGTTGATTGAAAGTTTAGGTTATCTCAATACTTCTCGCGCTAAAGCGAAAGTGCGCCAATGGTTTGGGGCGCAAGCCAAAGACCAAAATATTGCTGATGGAAGAGCCTTATTAGATCGAGAATTAAAACGCTTAGGTTTGCGAGAGTTAAATTTTGAAGCACTTATCCAAGCCTTAAAACAAAGTGACTTAGACAGCCTCTATGCAGGTATTGGCTCAGGCGATATTAGTGTTGTGCATGTGATTAAAGCCGCGCAAAAACTGATTACTCCTGTTGAAGAACCAAAAATTCATATTACACAAAAATCAACACACAGTGGCCAGACGGATATTTATATCGATGGTGTTGGCAACCTAATGACCAGTATTGCTAATTGTTGTCATGCTTTGCCTGGTGATGAGATCAGTGGCTATATCACTCAAGGTAGAGGTGTGTCTATTCATCGCACAGATTGTCGCAATTTCTTGCAGCTAGAAAGTGATGAGCCTGAGCGCATTATTAAAGTCAACTGGGGCGAGGAGCCTAAACAGTGTTATGAAGTCGATATTATGATCGAGGCCTACGATCGACAAGGTTTGCTACGCGATATTACGGTACTACTTGATAATGCTCGCGTTAATGTTACTGCCATGCAGACACTTTCCGACAAAGGCCAACATACTGTTGATATGGTTATTACCATTGAGATTAAAGATTTTAGTGAACTGAGTCGTATCCTCGCGAGGATTAATCAGCTGCCAAATATTGCTTCGGCGAGGCGTAAGCACACATGAATAAGCAGCAAAACTATACGATCAACGATTTGTTGTTTTTGATGTCGCGTTTACGCGAACCCGGCTATGGTTGTCCGTGGGATTTAGAGCAATCCTATGCCAGTATTGCCGCTTCCACTTTAGAAGAAGCCTATGAAGTTGTCGATGCGATCGAACAAGGAGACCCTGAGCAACTAAAAGAAGAGTTGGGTGACTTACTTTTCCAGGTGGTTTTTTATAGCCAGTTGGGCACAGAAGAAAACGTATTTACCTTTGAGGATATTACTTCAGCCATTACCGCTAAATTGCTGCGCCGCCATCCCCATGTTTTTCCGGATGGAACTTTAGACAGTCGTATTGATGCAAATACAGATAAAAACCTCGAGCAGCAACAAATAAAAGCTAAATGGGAGCAAATTAAAAATGAGGAGCGAAGCCAAAAAGGCCATCATAGCGTGATGGATGACGTGCCTCTTGCTCTGCCTGCGGCTACTCGAGCCGCCAAATTGCAAAAGCGAGCTGCTTCGATTAATTTTGACTGGCCGAGTTATCAAGGTTCTATTGATAAATTACATGAGGAGATAGAAGAGCTCCAGTCTGCTATTTCATCTAATAACCAGTCTGAAGTGGAAGATGAGCTTGGTGATGTCTTATTTACCGTGATAAATTTATCCCGTCATCTCAAAGTAGACCCCGAAACGGCGCTTCGCCGTGCCAATCGTAAATTTGAGCAACGCTTTCGCCATGTTGAAAGTATCGCTAAGCAAAATTCCAAGGATATCAAAGAGCAGTCGCTCGACGTGCTTGAGGCTTGGTGGCAACGGGCTAAACAAGAAATTACCGAAAAAAGTTGATAATCCTTGGCGTAATATAACAAGTAAAAAAATCTGAGCCACAAAAGAAGTATTTTTTTATTAGGATTGGTTGAGCTGATACTCGGCTACATGGTATCTTAGCGGTTTTTTGTTGGCTTTTGACTCCCACGGTTGTTTAGTTGCTGTTGCTGGCACTTAAGAGGATAGAAAGTCAATACAACAGAAAACGACTACCGAGACACTTAAAAAGAATACATCGTCATCCCCTTCGCGAGAATGACGACAAAAGAAAAGCTACATTGACATTAGCTCAGTGTACTTTTTTAAAGTCGCTTGTTAGTAATAATCACCAACATTTCCATATCATACAGAATACACAGGAGAACTTTCGCAGTGCGAATCATTTTACTAGGTGCGCCAGGTGCCGGAAAAGGTACACAGGCTAAACATATTATGGATCAATTTTCTATCCCGCAGATTTCGACGGGAGATATGCTCCGAGCTGCTGTGAGAGAAGGAACAGCATTAGGCCTACAGGTGAAAGATATTATGGCATCTGGTGGTTTAGTTTCTGACGATATTATTATTGCCTTGGTTAAAGAGCGCATCCAAGCAGAAGATTGCAAAAATGGCTTTTTATTTGATGGTTTCCCCCGAACAATTCCCCAGGCGCAAGCTCTCGTTGACGCGGGTGTAGTGATTG
>JBNKUQ010000023.1:316-37968 GCA_050298695.1 Cellvibrionaceae bacterium | reverse complement strand
TAACGACACCCAGCCCATCCAACTGCGGGTGACCACTGCTGAACTTCCAGAGACCACCACCACCGCCACGGTGACCATTGGTGGGGTGAGTGATGACTTTAGCGTCACCACCGAAACCATCGATGCCCGTCCCACCCCCTTTGTACTCAGTGCCGAAACCGGCACCGACCCCAACAACGTAGCCCTCAACACCATCGTGAGCACCAACCCCGTCACCATCAGTGGCATTAACACGGGCGCCTTGGTCAGCATCAGTGGGGGCGAATACGCTATTGACGGCGGTAACTTTACCAATACCGTCAGCAGTGTGCGCAATGGTCAAACGATCCAAGTTCGCCAAACCTCGGCGGCCACCCCGGAAACCAGCACCTACGCCACGATCACTGTGGGCGACTACAGTGCGACCTACCGTGTGCGCACCCTTCGCCAAAACCAAGCGCCGACAGCAAGCAATGTCGCCATTACGGATGACAATGGTGGTGCCATCTTATTGGGTGACATCCTGAGCGTGAGCTATGACTATGCTGATATCGATGGTGATCTCGAGTCAGGGACCACCTTCCGTTGGCTGCGCAACGATGCCCCTATCGCCGGTGCCACTGGCAATACCTACACCTTAGTGACTGCCGATGTGGACCAGCGCATTCGGGTGGAAGTGACCCCGCGCGCCGCAACGGGTGAAGTCACCGGGAGTGCCGTGAGCTCCTCCGATATCATTATCGGTAACAACCCTCCAGAAGCCAGTAATGTCACGATTAGTGGTAGTGCCGTCGTGGGCGCTACCCTAACAGGCAACTACAGTTTCAGTGATCCCGAGGGCAACGAAGAGGGCGTAAGTACTTTCCGCTGGTTGCGCAATGGCAGCCCTATTACTGGCGCGACTGCGCAAACCTATACCCTAGTGGCTGCGGACTCGGGCCAAACGATTACCTTTGAAGTCACGCCTGTGGCCACGGCTGGAACAACCACCGGAGTTGCTGTTGCCTCTACCGCCGTTACTATTACCAACAGCGCGCCAACGGCAGCAGGGCTCACTATTAGTGGTGATCTTGTGGTTGGTGGTGTCCTCACGGGTAGTTATTTTTACAGTGATGCGGATGGTGATCCACAGGGTGCAAGTACCTTCCGTTGGTTGCGCAATGGCGCTCCCATTAGTGGCGCAACGGCGCAAACCTATACCTTGGTGGCTGCGGACTCGGGTCAGAGCATTCGCTTTGAAGTGACGCCTATTGCGGTGAGCGGTACAGTCATTGGTGCCACTGTGCAATCGACCCCAGTTGTGATTAATAACACAGTGCCAACAGCGACGAATGTATCGATTTTTGATGCGAATGGTAATGATGCTTTGGTAGGAGAAACGCTATCAGGATCTTATACCTACAACGATGTGGATGGTGATGCTGAGGGTACAAGCACCTTCCGTTGGTTGCGTAATGGTAGTGCGATTGCGGGGGCGACTCAGCAAAGTTATACCGTGGTGGCTGCCGATTCGGGTCAGAGTATTCGCTTTGAAGTGACGCCGGTCGCCTCTTCAGGAAGTACCACAGGAGTAGCGGTGCAATCGACCCCACTGTCTATTAATAACACCGCGCCAACCGCGACCAATGTCAGTATTAGTGGTGATCAGGTTGTGGGTGGCACGCTGACGGGCAACTATACCTACAATGATATCGATGGTGATGCAGAGGGTACGAGTACCTTCCGTTGGTTGCGTAATGGAAGTGCAATTGCGGGAGAGACGACTCAAACGTATACCGTTGCGATTGATGATGCTGATCAGTCTATTATTTTTGAAGTGCTTCCTGTGGCGAGTGTCAATCCCACAAATGGTTTGGCTGTGCAAAGCGCTGCTGCAGTTATTGATCCGCTTACCCCCCCAGTCATTGATGGTGTTGCAAGATACTTAGATGTTAATTTAAATGGAATAGCTGATCAAGGTGACCAGATCATTATTCCTTTTAATGGTGCCATTGCTGTTAACTCGGCAAGTATTAGTAGTTTTTCTTTACTAATAGCGGAAGATAATTTTGGAGCAGGCGCTACAGTTCAAGCTGGCACAAATGACAATGAAGTAACTATTACTCTGGGCACTTCTCCAAGTTTAAAAACAAGGCAGGACTTTGATGAAAGCATAGAAACAAATACAGCATCCGCTATCAACATAAGTGTAGGGATGGCCAGTGATGCTATAGAGTCGAGTTTTACTGGCTTAGATGTAACTATTTCTAATCCGGTTGATATAGTGCCTGGCTTTGTTGACTCTGGACAATCAATAGACGTTATTACTGATGACTATAATTTGGATACTATTTTTGCTGATATTGATCGTGATGGCGATTTGGATATCATCGCAGGAAATGTACAGAGTACAAAAATTTATAAAAATAATGGAATAGGTGTTTTTTCTGAATATCAAACACTTGAAGGCAATACTGTTTATGGTGTGGCTGTAGGCGACGTTGATAATGATGGCGATTTAGATCTTTTAACAGCGGATGGCTATGATTTTGACACTCTGTGGCTTAATAACGGCACAGGTACTTTTACTTCTCGTCGAACTTTTAGTGCTTTCTTTAGTGGCGATATTATGAATAGTCATGATGTTGTTTTTGGTGATATTGATAATGATGGTGATCAGGATCTCATTATTGGGACGTCACGTGGAGCTCAAGTATTCGAAAACATATCAGCTAGTAATGCTAGTTTTAGTTCAAGTCGTGTTCAACAATTATCAACGAATAATGCCGATAAGCTTGTAATGAGAGACTTTAATAGAGATGGATATTTAGATGTTTTGATCGTAGGAGTTCAGTTGGACTTATATATTAATAATACTAGTGGAAGATTTTCATCTCCAATTACACTCAGTGGGAGCTTTCTTAGCTCTGCTGGTGTAGGTGATTTAAATAATGATGGTGTTGATGATGTTGTTTTTTCTGGAAATGGATTAGGCGTTTTATTTGGTAATCGGGATGGTACATATAATAATGAAATCATTATCGATTCAGATGTTAGAGGTGATCTTGTTCTAGCTGATTTAGATGCTGATGGAGATATAGATATTGCAACATCTGCAGGATCTATTAATCAAACAGCCAATAACAAAGTTTATTACAACAATGGTCAAGGTGTTTTTGTTGACCCTGAAATAATCTTAGGCATCCCTAATGCAAGTTATAAAACTATTGCAGCAGGAGATGTGGATGGAGATGGTGATATTGACATAGCAGTTGCTCATGCAGATGGACCAAATAGAATTTATTTAAATTCTCTCGCAGGTACTTGGGGTGAGGTTAATTTCTTGAGTTTTTCGCAAATTTCTACTGCTAATTCAGCTAAGTTGGGGATAGGTGATATGGACGTTGATGGCGATATAGATATTATTCATGCGGTTAATGGCGTGCAAATAGAAAATCTATATTTAAATGATGGTTCAGCGAACTTCACACCAGCGGGGGTTATTCTTGATGGTGTAGTAAGTCCTTTAGAAATAGAAGTGGGTGACCTAAATGAAGATAGCTATTTAGATATATTTATAGCACAAGGTGTTTTGAATAACTCTTATGTTTATCACAATAACCGCGATGGAGGACTAATCAGGTTAGATCGTGCTTTTGGAGCGAATCGTGCTGAGATAATGGATTTTGATGGTGATGGAAAAGTAAATTTAGCCCTCTCTTCAGATAGTAGTATCTCGTTTTATGATTATGATGAAACAGCTTATAGAGGTTTTGCTTCAGAGGATTGGAGTTTGCTTACAACGGGAGTCCAAATACAGGATTTTATTTTGACAGGAAGGAATAACCTGATGACTGCTAATCAAGATATTAATCGTGGATATAGAAGAAGATTATCACCTACAAATACAACTCGGTATATTTTCACGGAGACTACACAATATGGCAATCAGTCAACGTCAGCAGTTGAGCGTAGTGATAGAGATTTGAGCGGTTATTATTTGGTTTTTGCTAATTTGCGTGTACCCGTTAGTGGTGGTAGTAGATTATATAATGAAGCTGTATTTGGTGATTATGACGATCACGATGTGGCTTTAGGGGATATTAATGGTGACGGGTACATAGATGCTGTTTTTGGAGGAAGCTCAGATATTTCTGATGGTTATTCGCCTGAGGAAAGTAACCTTAGAATATGGATTAATCGTGGAGATAGAACATTTGATGAGTATAGTGTTACGGTTTCATCTCCTTATACTACTGTTGGACAGGTAGAGTTATTTGATGCTGACTCAGACGGAGATTTAGATATACTTTTGTCTACTGATGATAGTGGAGTTTTTATTTTTTTTAATGAATAGAAAAATTGAATCTATCAGGGCTATAAATAGAGTGTGTTTTTTACGGGTAAAAGACGAGTAAAAGGGACGCATTGAATGGCACTGCCTTAAGCGCAAGTCATTGAAAGATATGTAAAAAAGCTGATCCGATGGTAAAGTAATTGTTGCCAAACAAACTCCTTACCATAAAAAGGATCAGCCATATGAATGCTACTCATAAACAAGGGCATCTTCAACAAGGTGTTATTAAAAAATTCGTAAAAAATACTGAGACACAAACCTTCTTCAACTTGTTAACGGGACCAGAATTATTTGATGTCATTGAATCGAATTTGCCAAACCATCGTGAGAGACGTTTTCCGCCGACAGAAACGTTGGCGATGTTTTTGTCACAAGCACTGAATTCGGATAGCTCTTGTCAGCAGGTGGTAAATGATATGGTTTTATCACGAGCAAGTTGTGGATTATCTTGGCAAAGCACTAATACAGGAAGCTACTGTAAGGCACGCGCGCGACTACCAACAGAGTTGATTTGTTGTTTATTGACTCATATAGGTAGCTATTTGTCTGATCACAGCCCGATAGACTGGCGTTGGCAAGGTCGATCCGTAAAATTGATTGATGGGCACTACAGTGGAATTACCTGATACAGCGGCTAATCGATTAGCTTATCCGCAAACTCGGCAGGGTAATGGGTGTCCGCTCAGTCGCTTGGTGGGCGTATTTTGTTTAAGTAGTGGCAGTTTACTCAATGCAGCCATTGGCCCCTTTGCGGGCAAGGGAACCGGAGAGCAAAGCTTGCTGCGTTCGTTACTGGATACGTTTTCAACGGGTGATGTTGTTGTAGGTGATGCGTATTTTGGTAGTTATTTTTTATTGGCCGAATTACAAAGGCGGGGGGTGATGCGGTCTTTGAGCAATATGGTGCTCGTAAGCGGAGTGTGGATTTTCGTCGAGGCGAGTCGTTGGGCAAAAAAGATCACTTAATCGTTTATACAAAACCCAAGAAGCCTGATTGGTTAGCGCAAGATCTTTATGATATGACGCCTGATTCCCTAACTGTACGTGAACTTGCGGTGGAGCATAAGATTTTGGTAACGACGATACGATCACCTAAAGTGGCCTCAAAAACTGAATTGAAACAATTATATCAACAGCGTTGGCATATCGAGTTAGATTTACGCAATATCAAAACGACACTGGGGATGACAGTTTTAACGTGTAAAAGCCCTGACATGATTGAGAAAGAAATCTGGGTATATTTACTGGCTTACAATTTGATCCGTTTAGTGATGGCACAAGCTGCATTATTATCAGCGGTGTTACCCCGGCAGTTGAGCTTTAAACACACATTACAGTTGTGGCGTACGTGGCGAGGTCAGGCGTCAGTCAGTGATGATTCTATTATGTTGTTATTGCTGTTGATTGCTGAAAAGCGAGTGGCTAACCGCCCTGGGCGCGTTGAACCAAGAGCTGTAAAACGATGGCGAAAATCTTATCCATTACTCACTGAGCCTCGTCAATCGCTTCGCGATAGTATAAAGAAACACGGACATCCGAGGAAGGAAAAATGATTTTGCTTGCGCTTAAGGCAGTGCCATTCGGGGCGCATTTATTTAATTGATCTAAAAATTCAAAGGAGATGAGTTATGCCAAGGAAAGCAAGGGTATTGGTTCCACATTGCCCGCATCATATTGTGCAGCATAGCAGTGTAAGCTATAAAGGATACAAAGATTATGCAAGTCTTGAAGCGATTTATAAAAATTTATTTAAGGGTATGAATAGAAAAGAGATTATCCAACTATTAGGAAAGGCCGACTACTCACCAATTGAGGGGCAATACTATTATTCTTCTGAACGCTCTGAGTATTCAGCGTCGCAGGAGCGAGAAATTACCGTTGGTTTGGTTGTTGATTTTCGCGATAGCAACGGTAGTCTTACAGAAAACCTTCAGGCGTTTTGGTTGGGAACTATTGCTGAATAGCACATATGATTAAAAAATATCACTCTTTATTGTATGGCTTGTTTTTATTATTGATATTTCGGTAGTGTTAGCGTCGACGAGCGCAACCAGCAAACAATGATGACGTTTACGCTTTAGTAGCCCTTGTTCCCTCTATAGTTAATGATGATTTCAAGCAAGCGATTGCGGCTAAACATTATTGGTTAGAGGCTCCAATAAAGATTGAAAATGTTGAATTGGTGGATAATCTTAGCCATGTTAAGTCTTTATTTGACTATCAGGAAGTAGAAGGATTTTTTTCCTATCAACAATTAAATCAATATGACATTAAAAATAAGACCGAAGGCAGTTCTGCTGGAGTATACGTGTTCCGATTTGCGAGCGATAACGATGCTGCAAAATGGTTTAATACTGTAGATTCAAGCCACCCAAGTCATCGCTTAATTGTTTTTGGTAAACCGAAAAAGTTAATGGTTTTAGCGGGGCAAGAGGTGATACTTATCGAGGGATACCGGATGTCAAATTTTAAGGAATTGGATTTTTAATCAGTCAGTTAGAAGACGTTCAAGCTATTATAGGTCTCAAGGAAACAAGACGAATGAAGCCTTGATTTGGATTGGTGGGAGTGAACAACAGATGTCCCCTTTTTTAGTGGTACTTAATCTTTATGCTAGCGGTAAATGATCCCCTATATATTTTTGAAGGCGGAGTATATCGTACCTGCTGTACTGTTGATTTATTTTTAATGGAAATAGGTTTTGTATTCCTAGCTGTAAAACAAATGCCTCGTAGGCAATATCCATGATTCGTTTTTGATAAACGGTTCCTTCTGCCGTTTTAACGTCAGTTATTCTATTATCGCTCAGTGTATTGAAGGCTAAACGATTAAGTAGAGTTGATGAATCAATACTGGTAATAGCTTGTAGCATAAATTTAAGTTTATTAATGTCTTTTGTTTCTACTTCTTGGTGCATTTGTTCGCGTGCTTTATGCTCTCCTCGATAAGATAAGAGCATTGTAATTGGTAATGTAATATCAACGTTAGGCCCTTCTTTGAATAAATATACCTGGCGTGGTGGTTGTAAATTTTGTTTGAAACTATCGATATCAAGCTGAGTAAAAGCAGTTAATAAGATGGCAGCGGCATTGATTTCGTTTAAGTGATAGGCTTTTTTTAACTCATGCTCTAGTTGTATCGGCGTTGTTTTGAGATCAACAACATGGCTGCCCATGTATTGGTACAGGTAAAACGCACTCTGATCACGTACACTTTTGGATGGATCTGATAAGGCCGTAGCTAGAACTGCCATGGCTTTCTCTCCGCTAACCGTACCCAGCACATTAACCGCTTCTAATCTAATACGTTTATCATCATCATTTATATAGGAGGCCACATAGTGAATAATATCTTCACCATGATGTTTGAGTGATTTTGTGGCTACCTTATTGTTTCGGATGGAGGAGAATACATCCGAAACTTCATTTCTAAGAGAGTCATTGCTTTGATGCGTAGGCAAGCTAGAACTGCATGATAGTATCACAAAAAAACAGATGCTTAACGCTAAGAAACGCAACATAGTTACTTTAAACCTGAAGGATTAATGATGTTGATTTCATTTTTAGTGAGGAAATACTGCTCTATGTGAGACGAGCTGCTCGACATTAAACCAGTTGTTGTGTGTGATAACTGATAGGAGGCTAACAAGTGAACCACTTCATGTGCTAGTGTTCTGGCTGATACCCCCAATGACTCATCATCTTCAAAAACACACATCTTTAGCCCTGACGAAGTTGCAGCATTAGCATTGTCAATATAGGGGGTCATATCTGCTTCAAAATTGACAACAAAAAATACCGTTAAGTCTGCGTTTCTGTCACGATACTGTATTAAATCGCCCCACTCATCTTCTGATGCAGGTACATTTTTAAATTGGCTGGATTTTCTAACGACGGTGCCAAAGTCTTGAGAGACTTTCAGAGGGAGTGCCTTTTTAATGTTCAGTCTTACATTAGTTTGTGTTTCTAAAATACCATTGGCTTGTCCTACCAGGGCTCGAATATTTTTGGGATCCCTTTTGGTGATCTGGGATCGACCATCGTCAATATAAAAAAATGAAACGTCTACTTTCTTTTGCTTTTTGACACATACCTCTAACGAAAAACCGGGCTTAACATCAGCGTTTGGAGAACTAACCCAATCAATATAGGTTATGCCTTCAGATAAACCTTCGAGTACTGTAATTGGATTAATGAAAGTAAGCTTAACTTTTTTAGGATCACGAATACGAGGAATTAACCCCTGTGTTCCTGAAATGAATAGCTGTCTCTTTTCCGAAATAGGTAGCATTTGCCATGGAGTTTCCCCCCGACTATCTAGCCCCTGTCTTGATGAAATGCCCTTAACTTGTATACCCACCCTGGTTCTCCTTATCTGTTTATATTGATGTGATTGTTATGTTAAATAATATCGCTATCATATTAATGAATCATAGTGTAATAAGCAACGCTCTATCTGCATCAATAGCAAAGGTGACGCATTGAATGACTTGTGCTTAAGGCAGCGCCAGCAAAAGTGGGGTCAGGCCTTTTAAAGTAATGGGTTTTGGTTTTGAAAATATTTTTCTAACAGCAGCAGGGCCTTTGCATAACCGTTTTTTTGGTAAAGTTTTCGATACCGTTAACGAAAAAATTCTCCAGACTCTATTCCTTGTGCGTGCCGGTACACCCGTGAGCCAAGCGCTCAGTTTAGTAAAAGCTGACCTTGTCAGCACCAGTAGTTCCGAATGGTATAAAAATGTACGCCAAAGCTTGGCTAAAAGCCCAGAGCACGCTGAGGTTTTTCTCGATATCAAAAAGAAGTTAAGAGAGAATGTAAAAGATGCCGTTACGCCACGAGTGGTTGATGGCAAGCAAAAAGGCTTTAGCGCAATGGCAGAAATGCGAGCGGCCACAGTGGTTGCCTTTTTGGAAGTGCTTAACCTGTATAAAATTTGGAACTACGAAACGCCAAAAGATCCGGCGCTAAGAGCAAAGCTCCAATTGCAAATCGGGGCGTCCATGTTAAGTATTGCAGCCGTTACCAATGATATTTTGGCTAATGCACTTAAAGCCATAGAGGGCGATAAATACCTTCCCTACCAAAAAGCTAAATTAATCAGCGGTAGGTTAAGTGCTGCGGCTTCGTTTGTGGGGGCGGCGTTGAATGTTTATGATGCTTTGATTGAGCAAAAAGAAGGAAATTTTGGTTTAGCGGGCTTACATTATTTTAGAGCAGCTACACAATCGTTGGGAGGATTTTTCACATTGATGAGTTCGTTATCATATACGCAGGAACTATTTGCATCTGTGACCGAATCCAGAGGTTTACTTTCTGTCGTTATGAAATTACAAGGAGTACGAGATCCTATAGTAAATGACCAAAGAGCGAGGGCCTTAAGAGCTGAGCGCCTTGCCACTCGTGCAAACTGGGCCTTTAGAGCTCGAGCAGGCTTAATGCTTGGCGGGTTAGTCTCTAGTGTTATCACTCTCGTGATTACGGGTGCCATTTGGTACTTTACCGATGATGAGCTAGAAGATTGGTGTGATGCCTGTGCCTTTGCTAAAAAACCTAAAAACCCTTATTGGTATGTTTCTCAGAAGCAAGAGGGCTTATATCTTGCCCTATACCGGTTGGAATTTATTGATAAAAATGGTGATTCAGTTGTTGCCATTTAACGGTAGTAATTTTTTGGAGTAATCAAATGGCTCAACCCAAGCTGATTAAAATTAAAGGTACCATTGCTGATTTACATGTTTGGCAAGGTCATGAGCAATTTGTCATGGGCGGTGGTACACAAGCCGCTGGTGGTGCCGCTGCGGCAGGTTTAGCCGGTGCAGCCGCAACAGCCGTTTACAGTACTAGTGATACGGAAGATGAAGTGGATTATTTTACTTGTATTTTAAATGGCAAAGTTATCTTTGGCCGTTTTGGTGATAACTTAAAAAATACAGTACGGTAACGATAAGTGCTTCTAGAAATTTTTGGTTTAACGAGTCAATAAGAGGGATAAGTTTATAGATGGGGTTGAGTAATAAAGTGGTATTAAAATTGATACGTGTAGTAGATGAGGAATGGCTTAAAAGAAAAAATAATTGCTTTCCTTTTTTCATCTATAAATAAAATTGACAGGCTATATTTAGTGATATAGCATCAACGTTTAAGAGATTTGATATCTAACTATTTTGATAGTATTCAATTAATTACGTGGAAATAAGGAAGGATTAGGATGGCTACATTAGTTCAAGAACTGAAAAAAAAGTATGGTGTAAGTAAGGTATACAAATGGAGTGGCTGGGCTGATCAAAAGCGTGAGAAAGTTATTGTAGATATAATGGAAAGAGTTGCAAAATCTAATCAATTATCCCCTTCTTTTTTGTACACTATTGCATGTGGTGAAGGGTTTGGTTTATTAGTCGATCTGTTATACAAGGGCTCTACTGTCAATGTGAACAACCCGGTTAGTGGGTTTGGAGCTTTAGGGTTAGACCATTTTTCATCTGATTTTAACAGAGTTAAAAAATATCTCCCTAGCGATTTTAACAAAGATGATGAGTTCTGGGTTATCAAAGATATTAATGAAAAAGGCGAAGTTGTATTTTCCGCAGATTTTAAAAATGTTGAATCAGGTATTTTAGGTTTAAGTGCAACGCTAAAACATCGAGAAATGCTTTTTTTAGCTCATGGTAGGTTGCTTAAAGATAGTGAAGGTAACCCACTCAAGGCGCCTGATGAAGATCAAAAAGTATTTTGGACTTATGTCTATTTTCAAGGAGAAGGTCGTGCACTAAAATATTTGAATCAAAATGGTGACTACGATTATTCTAGAAATGCGCCGGCGCAAATGAAGCAGATTCGACAGCTTTCCCTTGAGCGCTTAGCGGCTTGGAAGTATATACAGGCGCAACATCTGTTTTCAAAGTGATTAATATGACTAAAGCAGCCACCCTTTTTTTTATATTCCTTACTCTTTTTACGGGTTTCGCTATTGTTGCTGCTGAAATAGAGAAACCCACTGATAATAGTAAAGATCTTGTATTAAAGTTCGCGCCTTCTTCAATAGATAATAATTTTAAGCAAGCTATAACTGTTGATAATTATTCGCTGGAAACTTTAGATACTCTTGAAAGTTTTGTGTTGGTCGATAATCTCAGACATGTTAAATCTTTGTTTGACTTTCAGGAGGCAGAAGGTTTCTTTTCTTATCAGCGTTTAGATAGATACTATATTACAAATAAAGGTAAAGGTACTTCTGCCAGGTTATACTCTTTTCGATTTGAAAGTAGTGAAGAAGCAGTTTTATGGTTTAATACTATCGAATCGAGTCATGTGAGCCATCGTTTAATGGTTTTTGGTAAACCAAAAAAAGTAATGGCTTTAGTTGGGTCAGAAGTTATACTCATAGAAGGTTATAACATGTCAGATTATAAGGCATTACACTTTCTAATTAACCAGATAGATGGCGTTGAAGTTATTTTAGGGCCTAAAGAGATAAAACGTCTTAAGCCCTAACTTAACTAGTTTCTAGAGGGTAAAAGAGTAATAACCCTATTTACATGGTAGATAAACTATATAGTCTTCACCTCTTGACCAGCTGCTTAATTTACCTTGTATATAAAATTTTTCTTTTTGAATACCTTTTTCAAAAGCCTCTTCAATTGTAGGGTAGTCACCATTGTCATTTTTCATACAATAAGCTTGATCGCCTTTTTGAACTTCTGGATGTAATAGTTTGATGGTTTTATTGGTAATACCTTTCTGATTTAGCAGTGTTTGAACACCCGTTTCGAATTCTCCTCTCTTAACTGCATGTAGGTAATGCATAAATGCAATGCAGCGACCTCCTTTTTTTACAATGCCTTGTATCATTTCAGCCATAACATGATTGCGGGCTAAGTGAGATGATTGCTTGCAAGGCTGGCTAAGTGTTGAGACGGGACAGGTGTCAAACTGTTGGTGCTCATCATAGGGCATATCGAGCCCAACTATTTTTAACCCTAATATGCGGGCGTTATCGATTATTTTAAAATAGAGATTGGCGGTCTGGTCTCCTCCCCATGCCCAATATTCACTTAAAAAATTTTTTAGTTCTTTGGCTTTTTCTCCTTTGGCAAAAAATGCATTCAGTTCATCTTGCAAATTTTTCGGAAACATTTCTAAGGCTAAATGAGTAAAACCGATGCGTTTTAATTCGGGTAACGCATTCAATATTTCTGTTTTATAAGCATGGGTGTTATGGGACATTTCACCAAAAAAAACAACGCTAATATTTTCTGGCAGCATGGTTGCGTAGTCTACAGGTTTTCTTGAGTTAAGCATGGTTTCTCCTTATGCTAGTATAAATTTCCCTGCTGTTAAGTGGCGGGGGAAGAGGTGTTTGTGATGTTGTTATATATTTTTTGAGATTGTTTGTCGCCAAGGTCGGCGGCTATTTTGCACCAACGTAAAATTCCATAAATATCGTTAATGTTGTAGTGAGCACGACAAACTTCTCTTAGATTTTCTCTATTTTTTAGGTCTATTGGTGGTGGTGTGGCGCTCTCGGTAAGTTGATTGATTTCTTCCATTTTTTTTGCAGAGTGGGCGTCGCCTTTTTTGGCCGCAATAAAACACCATTTTGATGCCTCGTGCAAATTATTGATGGTATGGTGTGCGGTACAGAGGCTAACAGCATGTGCCTTTAGTAAAGGGCCGCTATACGCCGTGCCAAAATACAGAGATAGGGTAATTGCGAAGAGAATTCTTTTGGCTTGTATGTTCAACTTTCTTCCTTGTGTTGGGGTATTTTGAGTATATTAGCTTTTACGCATAATATATTATTTCCCCGGTTTTTTTTGTGATTTTGTTAACAATATACTAAATGGTTATTTGAGGTAAAAATATTAGTTGCTACTAAAAAGAAGGCGCCTTTTGGCGCGTTCTAATGTTGTTGCACTAAATATTACAATTCGTATCGTAAGCCTAAACTGGCAATCGTGTTGTCGTAGTACTCATGGCCTAATAAGGTCTGTACATTGACGAAACCTTGTAAACCGTTTTTAAAGAGTAGAACGGCACCAACGCTGAGGTTGAAAAAGTCAGAGTCTGGTGCATCGGTTTCGTAGCTGAAGCGCTTGTTAAAGGTGTCTCCAGTAAAGCTGACTTCTGTGCGATCTTGGTCATCTTCGAATTCGTGATGCCATACGATACCTAGTTGTGGGTTGATCGCGCCAAAGCTGGTACCAAAACTAGTTGTGGTTATTAGTCCAATGGTGGATTGAAGCGATTCATCTTCTACATCGTAGTAGGTGAGTTCGAAACCTGAATTACCCGCTTCGCTATAGGTGCCATAGTCGATATTACTCCAGCTTAAGCCTACGGTTGGGGTAAAGGTATATTTACCTGTTTGAAAATCATAACCGCCATCGATGCTGATAGCGTATTGATTATAGTCGTAGTCAGCGGTTGGGGCGCCACTGTAGGAAGCGATAGGAATTCCAACTTCTAGATAAGATAAGCTGCTTGTGCGAGTGCGTTCTGTGGAGATATCGTCATAACCAGCGAGTATATTAATAAAGGTGTTGTTTGTTGGTCTAAACGATCCGAGCAATCGCAGACCTTGTGAGCTGGTGTCAAATTCACCGTCACCGTTGTCATAGTCACCTTCGTGTTCGTTGAGATCTATCGCCAGGCTAACAGCTGATTTAGTAGAAAAACGATACGTCGAGCCAAAGATAAAACGATGTCGATTGGAGTCGTAGCCGCCTTCTAGTTCTGTTGCATCACGATCCAGCGTTTCCGCTTCTGCGGTAAAAAATAAGCCCCAGTTTTTTGTTAAACCTACGTAGTTTGGGTTATTTTCATGATCGCTATCTGCTGTGCTGGTAACTTTTTTCATGATATTTGGCGTTGATATGCTTGGAGTGGCGCTGCCTCCTTCTGCAGATGACCCGCCTACACCACCCGAGGGGAAGGCAGTTCCACAAATATCTGCTAAGCCACCAGTAAAGCGAATGTTATCTGGGTCGCTGTATCCAGCGGTTAATTCTGTACAGGCCAACTCGGCACCAAATTCAAGCTGTTCGTAAATGGCTTCATTCAGACTTTGAGCAGAGACTGCGCTGCTAATCAGTAAGGCCAAAATACCACCGGCGGTGAATGTAAGCTTGAGTGATTGTTTGCGAGGGGTAAGTCGTAAATAGAGAGGGGCTGTGAGAGTCTTCATGTCCGTCCTTTTCCTTTTTTAGGTAGGTGTAAAGTTATTGTTAAATGAAAATTTGCTACCACGCGAGCTGTTTCTTCAGCTTTTACGCAGTCGAATCATCGCTTTAGTTAAACAGCCTAATAATTGTGCGCATCATACCTTATATTTGGGTTTTTGTAGTCAAAATGTGAAATTTAACAATAGATATTGTGAGCTATGTCACGTTATTGCAGGGGTGATGTAGATGAGACGCTGTGTTTTTTCCGCTGTAAAAAATCAATAGAAGGTTTTTAGTGTGCCTCCTTTAGATATTTATTTTTGTAGCGAAAATTTGTTGTTCAATTAATAGTAACTTTTTTAAGAGGAGAAAATAATATGGCGGTGAAGTCGGTTAATCCTAATGGATGGATTAAGTTTAATAATACAAATAATATTGTGAGAAATATGGCAGGTTGGTGATTTGTTATGGTGGGCAAGTGGCTCGATATGCTTTGGTATTGAACTGTTAGCTTTATCTGTAAATTTTACGCTAACTTTTTACTTAATTTCTTTTAGAAGTGTTGAAAAAACACTCTCACTTTTTGCAAAAGTAGCAGATTTAATACAGCTGTTATGACTAATTTGACAACCTTGGTTTAGCCAATGTTCTAGATTTTTTGCATCATCATCGATCAGTAAAATTCTTTTTAAATCTTCTTTTTCTAGTTTTTCCCATTCCATAATGTGGTTTAAATGGTATTGTTTGTTATCTAAACTAAACGCAGCAACTACATTGCCTGGTGTAGCTGGATGCCCATCTTTTAGTTTTGGAAGTGCCAAATACGAATTCTTGTCGCCAAATAAGGTATTGAAATAGGTTTTAATGAGCTTGTATCCAGCGGTTTCCTCTGGTCTAGATTGGAAGTTATTATCTCCATAGGTGGCAATATAAAAAGGAATATTTTTCTGAGAAAGAGCTTCTATAAACTGCTTAAAGCTTGGCTTGGTATTGTTGATGATAAAGCTTTTTGTAATTTTTTCAGGGGGGCACAGCCATTGGTGTGTTCGCGGGTAATGGTATTGTCAAAATCCAGTACAACGATAGATGCTTTATGAATCATAGTTGAAGTAAATCCTTTTAGCTAAAGATGTATAAACACTGCTGATGAGATGGATGCTCCTGTGGATTAACTGAAATGTGTTTTTACCGTACTGTCAGTTTGGCGCATTTTGACACCGGTTGCACGGGGGCGTCCATTTCATCAGCAGTGATGTATAAAGTATTTATTGAAACCGGGCTTATGTGCTTAACGAAGTGTAAAGGTTGTCAGTTGATGTAATTCAATGGCAAAAATTTCGGAAATATTGTTTTGTCGAAACTGTAATAGTGTTGATGGAAATTGACTAATAAATAGAGAGTCTTCTAGAGAAAGTTCTAGAGTAACACCTTGCCCTGAGGGTAGTACGATTTGCCCTTCTTCAATAAATATGCGTTTCCCGCCAGCAACAATGCTAATGCTATTCAGGAAAACAGGGCGTGAGCTAATGGTGCGAAACTGAAATTTATAGCCTTCAGCCATTGCAGACTTTTCTTTGCTGAAGGTTGCGCGCATGCTGATGGAACCGGTGCGTTCGGCAAAGTACTCGGTTGAGTCTACATAGTGATAAGGCGATACAGGAGGAGCATTTTTATCGGGTGTATTGCTGCACCCTGCTAATGCAAAAAAGATAAAAAGACATAATAAGTGAACATAGCTTGATTGATTATTTAGTGGCGCTTTATTGGTAAGCATCATCAGTTCACGGTCCTCTTTGGTAAATGTTATGATCAATGTGCCCAAAAAGAGCGTAGTCGTCATCCCCGTAAAGGCGGGGATCCATAATGGCTGAAGTACTTTTAGTCTGGATCCCCGCCTTCGCGGGAATGACGTTGTGAGAGAAAAGCAGATGGATCATTGTCTAATAGCATTATTGGTAAATATTTATTTGCCAATAATACTTTTCACGGTACTCAGTAAATCCGCTGGTAATACGAAGGTTTTGGTGTTGTTGGATTTTGCTAAGCCTTCCATGGCATGGATGTATTTTTCACCCAGTAAGTAAGCGATAGGTAAATCACTTTCAATGGCTTCATTAACTAAGGTGATCGCGCGCTTGCTGGCATCCGCAAGAACGATTTGTGCTTCAGCATCGCGCCTTGATGCTTCTAGGCGGCCATCCGCTTCAAGGATAGCGGCTTGTTTTTCACCTTCTGCTTTAGTCACGGCTGCACGGCGTTGACGCTCGGCGGCAGCTTGTTCTTCCATGGCTTGCTGCATGGTAGGTGATGGATTGATATCTTGAATTTCTACGGTTTTTAAAACAATACCCCAGTCAGCAATATCATCGGAGATGGCGCCTTTAAGTTTGGCTTTGATCTGATCGCGAGAAGACAGTGCTTGGTCAAGGGTCATTTCACCGACGATGGAACGCAGTGCGGTTTGTACCAAGTTGCGGATAGCGAGAATGTAGTCTTCAACACCATAGACCGCTTTTTCTGGGTGTACGATATTAATATAAGCGACAGCATTGGCGATAATAACGGCGTTGTCTTCGGTGATAACTTCTTGAGACGGGATATCCAAGACAATATCTTTGGTGGTGATTTGGTAGGGAACGGAATCAATAACGGGAACGAGAAGATTGAGGCCAGGATTAAGTGTTCGATGGTATTTACCTAAGCGCTGACAGATGTGCTTGTAGCCCTGGGGTACAATGCGAACCATCTTGAGTAGGGTGATGATAATAAGCACAACAAAAAATGCTGCGATATATAGCGTTTCCATAATGTGTTTCCTTTGTTAAATAGTTTCTAAATTAATTTATAGCTGTTTTACTAGTGGGCCAAAAATGACTACAGTAACAATCAGCTTCAAGTGTCATTCCCGTGATCTGCAACTGCTCCCGCGTTGCTCGAAGTCCCCTACGTGTAGGCGAAGGCGGGAATCCAGAAAGTTAATTAGTATGTTTTAGCCTGGATCCCCGCCTTCGCGGGGATGACAGCAATATTTTTTACACTTTCCAAGTATATAAAATAAAAAACTTGTCCAGTAACATCACCTTATTAATTAAACCTGTGATTTCACAATAAGGCTGTTACCCGAAATATCGGTCACTTGAACTTTATCACCATTTTGTAATGCGCCTGAGTAAATAAATTCCCACTCATCATTACCCACAATCGGTGCAGGGAATTTCAAGGTGCCACGCCCTTGTTGTTCGCTATAACGAATTACCATGCCTATTTGACCAACCATGGCTTCTTTGGATAAGCCTGCGAAGGTTTGGTTGGTTATTTTGGGAGAGACGTATTTGTGCCATAACAATAAGAACGCCGTGGAAAAGACGACCCAAAGAACCATTTCGATACTAAAACCAATGGGTAGTAGTAAGGAGAGAATACCAACTAGTATGCCGGCAACGCCTAGCCACAATACAACAAAAACAGGGATGAGTAGTTCAATAGTAATGAGCAGGAGTCCGAAGACAATCCAGTGCCAGTAAAGGATGTTTGTGTCTAGCCATTCAATCATAAGCGTATCATTCCGTTAATTATTGCGCTGGATTGTAGCAAAGTTAGTCAGTGCTGTCTCATTTGGCTAGCCAAAAAAATAATCCCAGGATTGCTAGAGCCACGCTTGATAGGGGGATGGAATCTAGTTGAATACCTAAGGCTGGCCAAGCACTCAAAATGGCACCAGTGCCCGTCAATACAGCAGCTAAACCGTATAGGCGGCTGCGTCGCTGCTGTTTTTTATCTTGTTGATAAGCTTTAAGGGCTTGATTTAGCTCTGGTGTTAATTCATTCAATTGTTGAATGCTATCCAGGTTGTTGACTATTTTCATGGGCAGATCGGGTAATTTTTCCAACCATTCTGGTCCATAACGCTTTAATTCTTTGAGTAGTGTTTTGGGGTGAAAGCGATCGCGTAACCAGCGTTCTAGATAGGGGTGAGCGGTTTTCCATAAGTCCAGTTCGGGGTAAAGCTGTCTCCCAAGTCCCTCGATATTGAGTAGCGTCTTTTGTAGCAAGACCAATTGCGGCTGAACTTCCATATTGAAACGGCGAGCGGTATTAAATAAATTAATGAGTACTTTGCCAAAAGAAATTTCTGCCAGAGGTTTCTCAAATATAGGTTCGCACACTGTGCGTACGGCCGCTTCAAAGTCGCCTATTTTGGTTTCTGGAGGAACCCAACCACTTTGTACATGGAGTTCTGCAACTTGGCGGTAGTCCCGTCGAAACATTGCTAATAAATTGCGTGCCAGATAATATTGATCTTCTCTTGCCAGGGAGCCGACAATGGCAAAATCTACTGCGATAAATGAAGGCTTTTTGGGGTTCTCTCGGCTAACAAAAATATTGCCGGGGTGCATGTCGGCATGAAAAAAATTAAATTCAAACACTTGTCGGAAAAAGATATCGACAGCACGTTCCGATAAGCTTTTCATGTCGGTTCCCTGGGCATGCAGTGCTGGGATGTCGGAAATTTGAATACCATAAATACGTTCGATTACCATGACTCGCTTGCTGCAGTAGTCCCAATATACTTCGGGTATATACAACATATCGGATGCAAGAAAATGGCGACGCATTTGTGAGGCGTTAGCCGCTTCGCGTTGCAAATCCAACTCATCAAAAATAGTGTTGCGGTAGTCTTCCACAATTGCCACGGGTTTCATTCGCGGGCCATCGGCTAGCCAGCGCTCTAATTTTTTTGCAATCCAACGTAATAGTTGAATATCTTTTTCAATAATTTTTTCAATTCCGGGGCGTATTACTTTAACGATAACGGCACGGCCATCATGCAGAGTTGCGGTATGTACCTGCGCGACCGAGGCAGAGGCTAAGGGTTGGTTATCAAATTCGGCAAATAGTGTATCGATGTCTTCTCCCAATTCCTTAACAACAATTTGGCGAAAAGTGTCTGTGGCAAAGGGAGGAACATTATCCTGTAGTTGATTCAGTTCCTGGGTTATATCGTGGGGAATTAGGTCAGGTCTTGTCGATAATAACTGGCCAAATTTGACAAAAATGGGGCCGAGTTGTTCACAGGCAAGACGTAATTGTTCGCCACGATTATTAAAACGTTTTGGAAATATAGAAAAAAAACATTGGAGATACCAAGGCAAACGACTCGGTAGTAGGGCGTCGAGCCGGTAGCGGCAACAGGTGAAGAAAATAAATAATGCGCGTGATACAACTTTCACTAAAGATCTCTTTATTGAGGATTATCCGAGTTGTTTGGGGTTGCTCGCCCTTGGCTAATGAGATCGGCAATACGATTTAAGCGAGCGCTAATGCGGTCAGTATCCATTGATAATTCGCTCACCGCTTGATAAAAATGATCGAGTTCCGCTTTGCTTGGAACAACTTGTAATTCTTCTGGTAAATATTCTTTGAGTAAACGCCATTGCTCTTGATGAAAATCTTTTGCCCATGCAGCGCCTTGGCGCAGTTTTTGTGCAAGCATGGGGCCTGCGATATCACCTAATACACCGCTGATGGCATCTTCCCAGTCGATATCGATATCTTGTAGTGCCTGTTGCCATTGTTGTAGTAAACCAACATTACCACTGACATGCAGATCGCTATTGGCAAAGGTGGTGGGTTTTTTTAATAACGACAATAGCGCACTGGGTGACCCTGTAATTTCAACGTCAGCTTTATCTTCATAGTGACTCAATAAGCGAATGCCGTTCGCCGTACTTTGGCAATAGACGCTGATATCCGGTGACTGTGAGTGAATCGCCAATACGCTGGTTAGTTGAGAGAGTTTTTGGCGAGTGGCCGGGTCGTATTTTAACGCGGCATTAATTAGCGTTTCGATAGAGCGAGCAAAAAAAACGAGTAGAGTTGGATCCATTAAGGTTTAATCCCTTTATGTAAAGCTACAATTCCACCGGTCATATTGTAGAACTCTGTATTAGCAAAGCCTGCGGTATCCATCATGGTTTTTAATGTTTCCTGATCGGGGTGCATGCGAATGGATTCTGCCAAATAGCGGTAACTGTCGGCGTCGTTAGTAATAAGTTTGCCCATCAGCGGTAACACGCGGAAGGAATATTGATCGTAGACTTTTTCTAGCAGGCTATTTTTGGGTTTTGAAAATTCAAGAACTAAGAGGCGGCCGCCAGGTTTGAGTACCCGTAGCATTGAGCGTAATGCGAGGTCTTTGTCAGTGACATTACGCAGACCAAAGGCGATGGTAATGCAGTCGAAGGTATCATCGGCAAATGGCAGGTATTGTGCGTCTAGTTGAGCGTATTGCACATTGTTATTGACGCCGCGATCAATTAAACGATCACGCCCTACATTGAGCATGGACGAGTTGATATCAGAGAGAATCACTTGGCCTTCGCTGCCAACGAGTTTAGAAAATTGATAAGCTAAGTCGCCGGTGCCTCCAGCAATATCCAGTACTTTATGACCAGGCCGCACGGCAGACACTTCGATGGTAAAACGTTTCCATATACGATGAATGCCGCCGGACATGAGGTCGTTCATTAGGTCGTATTTATTGGCAACAGAGTGAAAAACACCAGCGACTCGCTCTGCCTTTTCGGCGGTGGGAACTTCTTGAAAGCCAAAGTGAGTGGTGGAGGATTGTTTAGTGCTGGTTTGATCAGGGGATTCGGTTGTCATCGTAGCATCGGCCTTAAAGAAACAGGAGGCATTGTACCCCCTGTTCCATAGAAAGCCAAAAGCGGTTTGGCGATGACTTATTATGAGTTCGTTCCCACGCTTTGCGTGGGAATGTATATCTGACTGTTTGTTTGCACAAATTTTAAAACAGAGCACAAAATTTAAGAGCTTGTTTCTTGTTATCTACAATAGTTGAGCTAACGTATGCGTTCCCACGCAGAGCGTGGGAACGAGTAAGTATCTAAAAAGTGCCTCAGTTCTAGCGCAAATCCGCCATGGGATCTGGGTTAAACTGAAACGCTTTGAGTTGGTGTTTACTGGGCACTCGTTCCATAACCGCAATACAAGTGCTGTTTTCAATATGATATAAGGCAGCTGCATACATGCTTTCTAGTGGGTCGGCAAAGGCGCGACTGGTGTCATCGGAGGCGGTGCATGTGGCTTCTATCCCATTAAAGTAGCCACCATTGCCAATATCATTGACGACGCTAAAGGTAATTGGGTTCAGTGTTTTATCTGCAAAATCAAGCCCTACAGAGCCAACGGGTTTGCCATGGGTTGTTTGCCCAATGGTAACTACATCAACACCGATGCCCTCTAGCGCGTTGATAATGAGCTCGCTGGCAGATGCTGTGCCGTTGAGAGTCAGTACATAAAGGCGGTTTAGGTTGACTTTATTGGCTAGATTCAGGAAGGGAAAGCGGTTATTTTCTTGCGTGTTGCGATCATTCCATTCTAAGCGTGCAACATCGGCATTTGCGCCATTGTTGCCCGCAATCAATGAGGCAAGTACCTGAGCGGTGCTGACACGACCACCACCGTTGTAACGTAAGTCCAGTACTAATTCATCAATGCCAGTATCTTTGAAGGTTTTAAAGGCCGTGTTTAGTTCAGCAACCGAGGGCTCGAGGAAGCTTGAAAAGGCTAAGTAGCCCACACTGATACCATTATGATCTTGGATATCGCTTGCCAGTACGGTGTTGATCTGTACGGTACCAATTTCTAGATCAACGAGTATAACCATATCTTCTTCACGCAATATGTCGAAACTTACGGTATTGCCATTGCGTGTACTACTGCGGATGATATCGCCACGCCTGAGGCAGGGGGAAGTACTGGAGCTGCCGGGGCAGGGGCGACCAGCGGCTGATTCATTATAGACAAGAACAACCGTTTCGGTGTTGTCTTCGTTGTCTCTGCTTTTATAGCCAATGCCCTCATAGGTGCCTTCTTCAAAAAGGTTTTGCTGGGCAACACGATCCGCTATATAACTAAAACGGTCAGGTGGGTTCACGCGTAGAGCATCAAGAACGGCTTCGGGGGTATCGTAATCTCTTAAATTGATATCGGGTATTTGATCGTAATAAAGGTAGAGATCACTCATGACATCCCTGACGAATTCTTTTTGTTCTTCTGTACTCATTTCATCGTCGGACGAATCGCTACCACAAGACCAGAGAACAACAGGTAACACTGCTAGACATAGCAAAATGAGAGGGTTTGGTGCTTTCATGCGTTGATGCTCCTTTGCAAGGTCAATTTATGGTGGCGCAATTGAGTGGGTTAGTCCGTCGTTTTCACAACACTTCCCATCGCTTCTCCCATTTTTACCGGCGACTGTGCTTGCAGTGAGTTTTGCCAATTAACCGTGTTTTCGCCAAATAAAACAATAGCGGTTGAGCCTAGTTTAAAGCGCCCCATCTCTTCCCCTTTGGCCAGTTGGATAGGATCACTTGCGGCACTTTTTGCTGGATAATCCCAGCGACGCACTTGCTTCTTCACGGGAGTGACTAAGCCCGCCCAACTGGTTTCAATGCTGGCAACAATCATTGCGCCAACCAAGATAAGGGCCATTGGACCAATTTCAGTATCAAATAAGCAAACAACGCGTTCGTTGCGTGAAAACAATCTAGGGACGTTTTCCGCTGTTGTGTCGTTAACTGAAAACAAATCTCCCGGTACATGGATCATGGTTTCTAGTGTACCGGCGTATGGCATATGCACTCTATGATAGTCTTTTGGCGATAAATAAACTGTGGCGAAATGCCCATTTTGAAAGCTCTGTGCATGCTTGCTATCCCCCCCCAAAAGTTCTTGCAGGCTATAGTCTTGTCCTTTTGCCTGAAAAATGCGGCCGTGTTCTATTTGTCCTAGCTGGCTAATACAGCCATCGGCAGGGCAAACAATGCTTTTTGCGGAATCATGGATGGGACGTTCACCACTGGCTAGTGCGCGTGTAAAAAAGTCATTGAAATGTTGGTAAGCATTTGGCTTAGGTTCCAGTGCGATAGTCATGTCAACGTCGTAGCGACGAATAAACCAGCGTATTAAACGGTTTTTAAACCAGGGCCAACGGCATTCGGCCAAGTAACCGATAAGACGAGATAATAGCGCTTGGGGGATAAGATATTGGCAGAGAATAAATAGACTAGATTTCATTGGAATTAAGTTAATAGCAAGGGGGTTCACAAAGTAGAGCAGAATCACTATAAAATGGCATCAAAGAAAATAGAGGAATTTTTGCCTCTGGCAAGGCGATCATTGCAGCTCTGGGCCTATGGGCAAAATGAGCAATGCGGATAGAGGTAAAAATAACCTATTTTACTATACCATTTTATAGTGATTCTGCTCTAAGGGCAGGCATTATAAAGCTAAGCCAATCGGGTTGTCAGTTTGTTATTGCTAGAGGCGAGATTATTGATCAGTGAGACTGTTAACGGATTTCACATTGATTCAAGGTTTGCACTAATTGTTTGCCAATGGCTTTGAAGTATTGTTGATGCTCTCTACTCCAATGTTTGTGGTCGCAAATAACGAGGGCATAGGGGTGCCCATCGTGAAATAGCGACATTAATCCGCAGGGATGAGGCTGCCATAAGCGGGTTAGCGGAATGGGAAGTTGGGCGCGTAGCAGTGGCAGCTGCGCTTTTTCGATGGTAATGGCCGTGGGTTTTTTGATGAGCTTGGCAAACATGGGTCCGCAGTCGGCGATATCGACTCTAAGAACCTCATCGCCTTTCTCGTCGCGGGGTAACAGTAAGTGGCGCTTATCGATTTTAATCATAATACAGCGCTCTGCTTTGACCCCTTCACGTAATGCTTCCATGGCGAGCTGAACACAATCATCCGCTTTTGTGGAAGTTCGTAATTCGTTTAAATAATGTTGGATGACCATACCATTACTAGTAGGTTGATCTGCGGGCATGGCTTTATGTAATTGTCGATAACGGTACAGTGGTGAAAAGCGACCGGAAGTGTAACGTTCATGTAGCGCGTTTTTAGGCGAATGCAGTTCGTTGGCGATGGTCACTACCATTTTATGGAGATCGTCTTCTGTTATTCCTAAATGATTCGCTAATAATTTACTCCAGCGAATAATATGCTTTCCGTTCCAATCCAAGTAAATAGCCAAGACATAGTGGTTGATCATGCTGATTCCGACTTCGGGGCTATAGAGGATTTTTTTCGCATGATTATTTGCTTGGGTCCATTCTTTTAAGTTTTCATGCGATAGATGCCGCGCTTTTTTCCAAATATCTATATTTTTTTGATAATCAATAGCTAAGGCTTTTAGGGTAAGGTCGGGTAGTGGTAAAAATAATTGTGTTTTTTCCAGTAAGGCTTGTAATGAAAAGCCTAGTGTCTCTTCGCATAAAGGTTTGAGTGGTTTTTGCTTTTTACTGGCAAGTTGTTGTCCATGGTTCATCAGCTTGGGAGCGGCACTCCACATCAGCCATAAAGGGGCGTTAAATAATAGAGCGGGTAAGAAAAAGCGTTCTGCACGTGTGCCATGTTTTTTTGGTAGCAGTCGGTAAGCAAGTACGGCTGCAAACAGACTGGCGGAGAGCAGCTCTTTTTGCCCATCCGATGGCGCTTGTTTTTTAGGTGCATCGCGTATGACGTGTTTAATTTGCTCAGTCCCAAGTAACCCAATTAAATGAATAAGTCCTTGTATATTACCGTCTCGATCTTTGAGTTGGCGGCTGGCTTTTAGATAGAGCTTAAGGCACAAGGCAGGATCTTGCTGAATTAATGTAGCGAGGCTCTCTGAGGTTGAGTCCTCATGGTATATTTCATTAACAACTTGTTGCGCTAAGTCCATATTTAATGGCATTACATGGTTAGGCAACTTAGAAAGCCATAGGTTTAGCCGAGAGTGACTTATCTCTCTCGGTTCGCGCGGATGTTGTGTTGAGGGTTCTGTACTCATTTGGTAAGTATAGATGAGAGCAGGGATTTTGCTTTTAACCTAGACTGCCCCATTGTAGATGTAGACTTCAACCCAAGCAGTTTACTGGTTTGGCTTTTTGTTGTTATGTGGTAAAGGAAGGCGACGCCCTTAAATTAAAGGATTTCATCTTTATCCGAGAATTGTGAAATTAGATCTTGTAATTCTCTGGCTAAAATAGAAATTTCATTACCGATACCATCAATTTCTGTAGATGCATCTGCAGCTTCTTTGGCAAGATTGCTGGTGAGTTCAATATTACTACTAATAGAATGAATAATATTTTTTTGCTCTTCAGCAGCATTGGCGATAGCTTCATTCATGGTAGTGATTTCTGTACTTGTGGCAACAACGGAATCCAATGTTTCACCAGCAGCGATTGATAAGTTAACACCGGTTTTGGTTTGCTCAACACTTTGTTGCATGATGCTAACAGCGTCTCCCGTACCATTTTGTAATTTATTAATGGTTTCAGCAATGCTGTGAGTTTCTTTTTGAATTCTAAAGGATAAGTTTCTAACTTCATCGGCAACAACTGCAAAACCACGACCATTTTCACCGGCTCGGGCGGCTTCAATTGCTGCATTTAAAGCGAGTAAGTTAGTCTGGTTGGAAATTTCATCAATAACAGAAAGGATTTCAGAAATGTTTTTTGAATCTACTTCGAGTTCTCTTAGTACCTCAGCTGTTTTGTCCACTTCTTTGGCAACAAGCTCAATAGCGGACACAGCTTTAGTCGTTGCTGTTTTACCTTCTTTAGATTTGTTATTAGCTTCTTCTGCTACCTTTTTAGTCGAGTTTGCATACTCAGTATTTTTATCAATGTTTTCTGAAATACTATGAATAGCCTCAACTACATCAGAGATTTTGCTGTTTTGATCAAGAGACTTTTGTTTTCCAGTATTAGATATTTTACTCATTTGGTTACTTTGTTTAAGGAGTGCATCAGAAGTGGATGCGACCCGATTAACAATATGCTCAATTTTGGATACAAATTGATTAAAGCCTTTGGCAAATTCTGAGATTTCATTATCACCTTCATCATTTAGGCGATCTTTGAGATTGCCGTCACCGGAAGCAATTTCATGCATATTTTGAGTGATCATATTTAAGGGCTTAAATATAATGTTAGCCAAGAATAAAACAAAGAAGATAGCCACAATCACTAAAACAATAGATGTAATTACAATAGATGAATTAAGTCGATTCGATAAATTAGAGGCGCTTTCAAATGCCTCATCATAATCTACTTCACTGATAACGGCCCAATTAAATCCTTTTGCTTGCAGAGGCGCATAGGCTGAAAGCACTTGACGCCCATCATACTGTTTAATCGTTTTGAATCCGGTTTCGCCCGCTAGTGCGGCTTCTGTCGAAGGCGTCATAACCGTTTGTAAGCCAATGTTGGTACCACTATTCACTATTTTTTGTATGGGTTGTGGATTGGTGTCTTGGTATTTTTCAAGTTCTTGTACATAGCGTTCAGGGTCTTCATATTTGAGACGGCTAGTATTACGCATCGTGCCGTCTGCACCGACTAAATAAGTTTCTCCTGATTCCCCTAAACCGACTTTTTTCCACTCTTTGTTATTTGTCATAATCGAATCGATAACGTCGATAGGAAGCTGGGCGATGAAAACGCCACGGGCGCGATTGAATTTAACAAGGGGGGATGCCATGAATGCAACGGGCGCACCGAGACGAGGAGAGTATGAACTAAAATCTTCCACAATCACTTCGCCTTTTTTGGCTTTCATGGCTTTTCTGTATACTTTACCTAAGCCGGTATCTTTAAATGGACCGCTAATAATATTGGTGCCTAGCTCAAAACCTTTTCGAAGCGTGTAGTTAACGCGCCCATCGGCATCAATAAGATATATATCTCCATAACCTAAGCGATTGGCATATTTACGAAACACTTCATGGTAGCCAGCATGGCCAGCGCTGTATGGTGAGAACTCATCGGCAGGTGAGTCCATTCTGTACTTTTCATTAATGGTGTTGGGATTGGCGACCATATAGTGGTATTGCATGATCCAAATATCTTTTGTGAAATCTTTGAAATATTCATCTGCCGTGATAACAGCGTCTGGATTAATTTTTTCGAGTGGTTTTCTAAAGTTTTCTTCGTAATATTCTTTGACGGCATCTTGCATATCTGGTTTTAAACCAGAAGCTGTTGATATTTCTGTGACAGAAGAAAAGAAATGATAATTCGCTGAGTCTGTATTGTATTCTTCTGCAAGTAATTGCACTTGGTCTCTGAGACCTTGTAGATACTTCTCAATATGACTTTTTTTGCCCTCGAGTGTTGCGGATAGTTTATCTTGGGCCAGTTGAGAAAGCACTTCGGTAGAAATATTGCGTGCAATATAGTTTGCCACCATGCTAACGGCAAAAATACTACTGACAACAAGGGTTAATGTTCCCGTGATGAGTTTTGTTTTGATTCTCATTTGATTCTGTCTCTCGCTGCCGATGCCACTTTGGCTGATTAATTCGGCTGAATAAAAAATAAGTCTACTTAGATCAGATTAGCAGCAATGTGCGACAAATCAATTTTTGTGGGGTGAATATTAGAGGAGTACTTGTTCTTTTTCGTTATAAAAAACAAGAGGATAGCATCATCTGTGGTGCTATTTTGTTGTTGCGAGCGCCCACTTTTTCAGTGGGGCCTTATTATTGCTGGCTCATCTCTGGCATAGTGATGAATGTAAAGTTTTTTATCCTAACAAGAAGGGCTTTTTGTTATGTGTTATAGCGCTATTTATAGGTGGGTATGGAAAGGGTCGTACGCAGTTCGCTAAAGCTATTCATGCGGTAATCACTGATTTTTCCTTCGGTATGTGCTTGATGTAGCGCACACCCAGGCTCATTCAGATGCTGGCAGTCTCGAAATTTGCAGTGACCCATAAAGGGGCGAAATTCGACAAAACCATACAATATATCCTCAAGAGACATATGCCATAGACCAAATTCACGTATACCCGGTGAATCGATAAGGTGTCCGCCTTCAGGGAAATGAAATAACTGGGCTGTGGTGGTGGTGTGAGTGCCTTTTTGATTAAACTCCGATAGGGCACCGACTTGTAGGTTAAGGTCAGGTATTAGCATATTAATTAGTGAAGACTTGCCAACACCTGATTGGCCAACAAAAACACTGGTGTAGTGCGATAAAAACTGCTTTAGGGCTATCAAACCCTCCCCTTGTTTTGTGGACGCAGTGATAACCTCGTATCCTAGCCCACGGTACAGTGAGATAAATTCATCAATCGTTGCTTGGTTGTTGTTATCGATTAAATCCATTTTATTCACGATTAAGGCGGGCTGAATGCCATTGTTTTCAGCAGCGACCAAGTAGCGGTCTATGAGTTGGGTGTGAGGCTTAGGGCGTGGAGCGATGACAATCAGTACTCGATCAATATTAGCCGCGACGGTTTTGATACTGCCATGAGGGTCGGGTCGGGACAACTCTGAATCTCGGTCTTCAATGGCCACAACCACACCCGTAGGGTCTCCATCTCGCCAGATAACGCGATCTCCTGTGACTAATGAACCTAAATTGCTTCTAAAGTGGCAACGTTTTCGGTAAAGGCTTGTAGATGAGCTGGCTTCAATTTCGACTTGAGTACCATAGTGGGCAATCACTAAGCCTGCTTGTTCTGAGCCAAGGCTACTGTGTTGATGTTCATCATCCATTAACTGGGCATCGCGCTTAGCCGCTCGGGCGGCACGTTCGGCCTGAATTTTTTCAATTCTCCATGCTTGGCGCTTGGTTAATTTGCGTTTACTCATTTAGACTGTCATTTGGGGGCAGTAAAAAATGCTCTAGCATAACCTAAAATTGGGATAAAACGACAATGAACGATAATAATCTGATCTGGATTGACCTGGAAATGACGGGTCTTAGCCCGGCAGACGATGTGATTATAGAAATAGCCACCATCGTAACTGATAGTGAGCTCAACATTCTTGCGGAAGGTCCTGTCTATGCCATACACCAAGAAGACTCGGTCTTGGCGGGTATGGATGAATGGAATACCACGCAACATGGTAAATCTGGTTTAACCGATAGAGTTCGTGCGAGTACGGTGACTACGGAACAAGCAGAAGCGGATACGATCGAATTTCTTAAAGAGTGGGTTCCCGCAGGAAAGTCACCGATGGCAGGTAATTCTATTTGTCAGGATCGTCGTTTTTTAGTTAACTATATGCCCCATTTAGAGCGTTATTTTCATTACCGAAATTTAGACGTTAGCTCTATTAAAGAATTGGCTCAACGCTGGCGGCCTGATGTTTTGGTAGGAGTTAAAAAATCGGGTGCGCATTTGGCGTTGGATGATATTCGCGATTCTATTAACGAGTTGAAACACTATCGCTCTACGTTTTTTAAAACCTCTTGAGCCTGAAATTCCATCATTTTTGTTAAATCCATCATCGTCATTCCCGCGCGGCGGGAACCTAGACTAAAATTGATCTCGATGGCTCTGGATACCCGCCTACGCGGGTATGACGAGATGTTTTCTTGAAGAATGCTGATTGGATTTTCAGATCAAGTCTTGCGCTTTATCTTGCGCTTTCTCTTTTTAGGGTTCTGGTGTTGTTGTAGAGCCCACTCTACATGTTCTTTCACTATGGTAGAAGGAAAATCCAAACGCTGTTTTAAAGCATCGATAATATCGGGTGAAGGTAATGCATTGCCTAATCCAACCGCCAAGTTACGCAACCAACGCTCGTAGCCAATGCGACGAATAGCAGATCCTTCGGTGAGTTTTAAATAATGTGATTCACTCCATAAGAATAGATCTGCCAATTTAGCATCATCGAGTTGATGGCGTGGAGAAAAATCTTTTTCTTGTGTGGGCTTGGCAAACTTATTCCAGGGACAAATTAATTGGCAGTCATCGCAACCGAAAACGCGGTTGCCGATGGGTTCTCTAAATTCAAGGGGTATGCTGCCTTTGAGTTCTATGGTGAGATAGGAAATACAGCGTCGTGCATCCAATTCATACGGAGCGATAAACGCATCGGTTGGGCACACTTTTAAACAAGCCTCACAGTCACCACATCGGTTATTAACAATATCGTTGTCGACCGGTAACGGTAGGTTAGTCATGAGTTCGCCTAAAAAAAACCAGCTTCCAGCCGCTTGATTGAGTAATATCGTATGCTTGCCTATCCAACCCAACCCCGCTTTTTCAGCAAAGGCTTTTTCGAGTACGGGAGCGCTATCAACAAAGGGGCGGTGTTGAATATCCAGTGTCGCTGCTGTATTTTCTTCACAGTAAAGCTCAATTTTCTTGCCTAAATTTGCCAAACGTTTACGAATAAGCTTGTGGTAATCGCGCCCCAAGGCATAACGTGAAATATAGGCTTTTTCTGATTGTTTGAGCGTGCTGATTTGTTGAGTGTTTTCTGGTAAATAATCCATTCTGACAGAAATAATGCGCGCAGCATTGTTGACCAATGAAGAGGGATCATTGCGTTGGGCTTGATGTTCCTGCATCCATTGCATTTCACCATGATGTCCTTTTTCGAGCCATTTTTCTAAAAAATTAGCATGTTTGCCAATATCAATATCCGTGATGGCAATTTGCTGAAACCCCAATTCTTTGCCCCATTGCTTTATCTGTTGGGCAAGCTCATGATAAAACGCATCTTCTTTATTAGCGTCACTGGCGATAAATTCAGTTTCTCGCACTGTTTTCTACCAGATTGATTAAATCATCCAGGACTAATGCTTTAGAAAAATAGTAACCTTGTGCATATTGGCAACCTAATTGTTTCAAGTAATCCAGTTGTTCTTGGGTTTCAACTCCTTCTGCAATTACTTTCAATCCATAAATTTTGGCGATAGATAACATAACGCCAATCATTTTTGTGTAGTTGGATTCACCTTTGCCTATCTCGCTAACAAAGCTTCTATCAATTTTAATGTAGTCGCCAGGGAAGTTGAGTAGCTGAGCAAAACCGGTATAACCCGTCCCATAATCGTCTAAAGATAAATGAAAATTCAGCTCTCGGAGGCGTTTCATACGTTCAATGATGATATTTTCATAGGGAACTAGTTTGGTTTCGGTAATCTCTAAATGAATCGTATCAGGGGATATTTGATAGTTGTCGAGCAGCCGTTGAATTTGTTCAATAAAATCGGAATCCATAAGCTCCGTAGAAGAAATATTAATGGAGTACCATATTTTTTCAAAAGGACTTTTATTTTTGAGTTTGTTGATATCGGCAAAGGTAGTTTTAAGCACCCATAAATCAATGGCTTTGATTTGACCGCTGGCTTCGGCAATAGGAATAAATTTTTCGGGTCCTAGACCAGCAAAGCTATCGCTATTACAGCGAATTAAGGCCTCAACGCCACTGATAACCGGTGTTTCACTCATGGTATAAATGGGCATGTAAGATAGGCTAAATAGATTTTTATCTAAGCTACGATGGATATTATTTTCGATATCTTTACGCCGTGCTATTTCATCAGAAATGGTTTCATCAAATAGATAGTAGGTATTTTTGCCATTTTTCTTGGCGCGGTACATCGAAGAGTCCGCATTGTGTAGTAGCATCTCCGCACTAATTTTTCCCTCGGTATAAACGACCCCAATGCTGAGATTGATTTTGACGGAAGAGCTGGATAGCTCAAAGGGAAATTCTATGCTTTCCAATAAACGCTCGGCTATACGCTTTGCGCTATCGACTTGGTCTAAATCGATGATAGCGATAACAAACTCATCCCCGGCGAGCCGTGCAAAGTTATAGATTTTGTTTTTACCCATTATCAGCTCGCTCTGACGAATAACTGTTAGGATACGCTCGCAGAATTTCTTTAGAACTTCATCACCTAGGGCATGGCCAAAATTATCATTAATGTGTTTAAAATCGTCGATGTCGATGTAAAACAAGGCAATTTTTTTAGTTAAGGAAGGCTCTTCTAAAACGGAATTTAGCCAATGACTAAATTGCCGACGATTGGTGATACCCGTAAGGGCATCATAATGTGCATCTTTTTCCAGCTGTTTTTTTTGTTGCCCCATTACATGGGCGTAACAAACCGAGAAGCCAATAGAAACAATTAAGGCAACCAAATACCGCAATACTACAACTGTTTCCATCACGTTCAGAGCGGCAATTAAACTGCATGTGCAGAATAAGATAGTGCTGATAATGGCGAGGCGATAGCCCGCTAAATAAAATAAGCTAGCAGTGTAAGGGAATAAAAAAATGAGGCCGCGATAACCGTAGTGATAACTGGTGATAACCAGCGCACATCCGAGTAAGAGTACATACAGTAATAATAATTTCTGGTTGTTTTTATTGGATTGAACACAGTAAAAAGAAGCCATCCCGGTGAGGCCTGCCAAGCCTAAAAAACCACCGATTATCGTATTGTCATAAATAAGGTGGTAACTACCATAAATTGTTGTGGTACTTATCCCTAGTATGTGCAAAAAAATAACAGCCCACTTCGGCAGTAATTTTGCGAGTTGATTGGATGATTTGATCACGTCCTTAAATGCAAGCCCGGTTAAAATAAAGATGCAGTTTACTACAGTGAGCGAGAGATGTGCTCTATAATGCCGCTTTTTAAGCATTTATAGAGATTGTTCATGCCTTCAGTTTTGCACTCTTCATTGTATTCATCTGCCCAAGTTCGTGCACTTGACCAGTGCGCTATCACAGATTTTGGTTTGCCTGGTCATGTGCTGATGAAAAGAGCAGGGAAGGCTGCTTTTGAGCTTTTATTAGCACGTTGGCCACAGGTGAAAACAGTCCATGTATTTTGTGGTGCGGGTAATAATGGTGGTGATGGTTATGTCATTGCTGCCTTGGTGGCGCAAAAAGGCTTGTGCAGTTTTGTCTGGCAGCTATCAACACAATTAAGTGATACGGCCACTCAAGCCCATGATTATGCTCTACAGGAAGGCGTAAAGGTTCAGCCCTTTGCGATGGATAAGTGGCAGCAATGTTTAAATGAAAATGATGAGGCCGTTATTGTCGATGCACTGTTAGGTACAGGGACATCAGGCCCCTTGCGAGATAATTTTAAGGAAGCCATTACGGCTATCAATAGTGTTGCCAATCAAAAAGACTGGCCTGTATTGGCCATTGATATTCCATCCGGAGTGAACCCCGATAACGGTTCCATTGTCGATAACGTTATACAGGCAGAGGCAACCATCAGTTTTATTGGGCAGAAGTTGGGTAATGTTATTGGGTGCGGGCGGCTGGCTAGCGGCGAACGCTTTTTTAATGATTTAGACATTCCCCATGATGTTTATGAGCAATCTAAGCAAGAGCCTATTGCCCGGACGCTTGATCTAATGTCTCTATTACCCCTGATACCTAAGCGAACACTGGATGCTCATAAAGGTGATTTTGGCCATGTGCTCGTTGTGGGTGGAGACCTCGGTTATGGCGGTGCTCCTCTTATGGCAGCTCAAATGGCGGCTCGTAGCGGCGCTGGTTTAGTGGGGGTAGCGACTCAACCTCACAACACTCATGCAATGATCGCACGCCAACCTGAATTGATGGTGGCGGGTGTGGTCTCTGGGCAAGAGTTATTACCCTTGTTAAATAAGCCTGATATTCTAGTGGTTGGCCCAGGTTTGGGGCAAACAGCTTGGTCGGAGCAATTGCTATATCACTGTTTACATAGCGAAAAGCCGATGGTGATTGATGCTGATGGTTTAAATATTTTGGCGCAAGGCCGTTTACAGTTGCCAGAATTTTCGGAAGAAAAAATTAGGCCGTGGATTCTTACCCCTCATCCGGGTGAAGCCGCTCGCTTATTAGGTATATCGATTAACGAGGTACAGCAAGACCGTTTGACGGCAATACATGCATTGCAAACTAAATATGGGGGAGCGGTCATCTTAAAAGGTGCCGGTAGTCTCGTGCTTACTAGTGATCAGCGTTTATTTGTTTGTGATGCGGGTAATCCAGGGATGGCTTCTGGTGGTATGGGTGATGTGCTTAGCGGTTTACTCGGTGCCCTGTTAGCTCAAGGTTTATCGGTGGACGATGCCGCTTGTTTGGGCACGATACTTCACGCCACTGCGGCCGATGAAGAAGTCGCAGAAAATGGCTCTCGTGGATTGCTCGCAACGGATTTAATTACGACCGTCAGACAATTACTTAATTGCTAGTTCCCACGCTCTGCGTGGGAATGCATACGTTAACTCAACTATTGTAGATAACAAGAAACAAGCTCTTAGATTCTGTACTCTGTTTTGAAATTTGTGCAAACTGACAGTCAGATATATATTCCCACGCAGAGCGTGGGAACGAGCTTCTATTTACTGAATTGTTAAGAGAAACACATGGAAACACGGCAAGTGATACTAGCAAATGAGCTCGAAACGGTAGCCACTGGCTTAGAGCTTGGGCAACAGTTGCTAGCAGTGATTGATGATGACGGAACAGGGGTAACACTATTTCTTGAGGGGCAATTGGGGGCTGGAAAAACCACTTTAACGCGTGGCTTGCTTAATGCCTTTGGTCATTCAGCTGCGGTTAAGAGTCCGACGTATACACTGGTTGAGCCGTATGAATCGTTGTCTATACCGGTGTATCATTTTGATCTGTATCGCTTAGGAGATCCAGAAGAACTGGCCTATATGGGAATTCGCGACTATTTTTATGGTAAAGCGGTGTGTATTGTAGAATGGCCTGAAAAAGGCGAAGGGTTTTTACCTGAGGCCGATATAAGGTTAGAATTGCAGCCACAGGTATTAGTAGATAGACCATTAAATAACGATAATAAAACAATAACTGGGCGACAGCTCACCATAACGGGGTTAACAGAAAGAGGTAAGCGCATTATTGCGCATATGTAACATGAATAAGCAGAGCACTTGTGGGGGGCGCACAAGACCACTGAGATTATTGTCCGCATTAATGTTGGTGGCTGTAGCTATTCTATTCTCTGTCGAACCAGTGTTAGCTGCGTCGACCCGAGTTGACAGTGTGCGTGTATGGCGTGCTCCTGATCATACGCGAGTTGTTTTTGATCTAAGTGGTGCTGTCGATCATAAATTATTTCCTTTGAAAAATCCTTCTCGTCTCGTTGTCGATATCGATAACGCCAAAAATGTATCTTCCTTGTCTTCTCTCGATTTAAGCAAAACACCGATTAAGCGCATCCGCAGTGCTCAACGGGAGCAAAATGATTTGCGTTTTGTCTTTGACTTGAAAGGCGATATCAACCCGCGTAGTTTTTTCTTAAAAAAACATGCAGGTAAACCAGATCGTTTGGTGATTGATTTTTACGATGAAAACACAGTGACTGAAAAGACAGTGGAGGTTGTTGCTCAAGCGGCATCGGTTTCTTCGAGACGCAATATATTGATTGTGATTGATGCTGGTCATGGCGGTGAGGATCCAGGAGCCATTGGTCCTAAGCGCGTTAAAGAAAAAGATGTGGTGCTGGATATTGCTAAAAAACTTGCCGCGAAAATTGATCAAACGGAAGGCTATAGTGCCAAGTTAACTCGCACGAATGATTACTATGTACCGTTACGTAAACGTCGAGATTTTGCGAGGAAGCATCGTGCTGATTTGTTTGTCTCCATACATGCAGATGCCTTTAAAACACCGGATGCAAAGGGGGCTTCCGTGTTTGCACTTTCTCGGCGAGGGGCAACCAGTGAGACCGCGCGTTTTTTGGCTCGAAAAGAAAATGATGCAGATTTAATTGGTGGCGTGGGAGATGTTAGCTTAAGTGATAAAGACGATATTTTAAAAGGCGTATTGGTCGACCTCTCCATGACGGCTACCCTTGGTTCAAGTCTAGATGCGGGAAAACATATTTTACGGGAAATGGATTCCATAGCGCATTTGCATAAAAGTAGTGTTGAACAAGCCGGATTTTTAGTTTTAAAGTCGCCTGATGTTCCTTCTCTTCTTGTTGAAACGGGTTTTATTTCCAACCCTAAAGAAGCAAAAAAATTATCTACATCAGATTATCGAAATAAAATGGCGCAATCCATTTATACGGGGATACGTGGCTTTTTTGAAAAAAACCCACCCGCAGGGACTTATATTGCCTGGAAGCAAAATGGTGGAAAAATAGAAGATATTGCTAGCCACAAAGTGATTAGCGGCGATACCTTGTCGGATATTGCCTTGCGCTACAACGTCACTATAAGTGAGCTGAAACGAATTAATAATCTTAAAGGCAATAGTATCAATATTGGGCAGGTATTAAAGTTGCGTGACGTCTCGCCAAAAACTGAGCCTCAACAGTTGGCTACAGTGACAACGCATAAAGTAAGTAGTGGAGAAACACTTTCGGGTATTGCTTTACGTTACGATCTGAGTATTGTCGAATTAAAAGAAATGAACGGGATGATCCGTAATACGATTAATGTTGGACAAATATTAAAAGTGAAGAAAGTAGAAAAAGTTTCAGAGGTTGCTCGCGTGCCTGAGGCTGTCACTAGTCCATCAGTAGATGCTTTGCCAGAAAGCCACAAAGTAACAAATGGCGAAACCTTATCCGGTATCGCTTTGCGCTATGGGCTCTCGATTGCTGAGATTAAAAAAATTAATCAGCTAGAAAGTTCGGCTATTCGTGTCGGTCAGGTACTCAAATTAAGTAATGTTGAGCTTAGTGCAACAGTTCCTAAATCCCATATTCATAAAGTCGCAAGTGGTGAAACATTATCAGAAATTGCGCTACGCTATAGTAGTTCGGTTAATGCGATTAAAAAAGAAAATAAACTGGATGGCTCAGGTATTCGCATTGGTCAAACTTTGATTGTTCCTGTTGTTGAAGAAGGTTAATTCATATATTTATTGTTCTTTAGTGCATAATCTGAACTAAAAATATCGTATAAACCTTGTATTTAAGGGATAATCCCTGTCCTACTCTCTTGATAAAATACCGTTTATTTTCTTATGCCGCATATCCAACGCCTCAGCCCCCGCCTTGCTAACCAAATTGCCGCAGGTGAGGTGGTTGAACGCCCTGCATCGGTAGTGAAGGAAGTTTTGGAGAACAGTCTCGATGCTGGGGCAACACGTATTGAGATTGATGTGGAAGATGGCGGTGTAAAGCTCATTCGTATTCGCGATAATGGCAGTGGAATAGAAAAGGACGATTTATCGTTAGCTCTCGCGCGCCATGCCACCAGCAAAATTAAAATTTTAGATGATCTTATAACATATCATAAAGGACAGAACAATTTGCGGGAGAATATATAGTAATGGATAATAATTCAAATACTGGGAATGATACATTTTTTGAAAAAAAATATATATACGCCCAAGAACTTAT
>JBNKUQ010000023.1:0-306 GCA_050298695.1 Cellvibrionaceae bacterium | reverse complement strand
GGAGAGGCATTGGCGAGTATTAGTTCTGTTTCGCGATTAACCTTAACCAGTAATGCTACTGATTCACAAAGCGGTTGGTTGGCAAAAACAGAAGGTCGCGATATGGAGGCGGAAATCGCACCTGCGCCTCATCCTCAAGGCACCACCGTCGAAATTCGCGATTTGTTTTTTAATACGCCGGCTAGAAGAAAATTCTTGCGCACTGAAAAAACGGAATTTAATCGCCTAGATGATGTGGTGAAGCAACTCGCTTTATCTCACTTTGATGTGGCGTTTGAGCTGCGGCACAACCAGCGAGCCATTCAT
>JBNKUQ010000022.1:0-38192 GCA_050298695.1 Cellvibrionaceae bacterium | reverse complement strand
AATTGCCCGTGCGGCTTGACCATATAATTGAAGTAATTGTGTGGCGCTATGTGAATAGCAGTTCTTTATAAAAGATAAAGAGCAATCAATCGAAAGTAATAGGACAATGTTGAAAACAACTCGTCCTTGTTTGTAGAGAGTAAGATAAACTAACTTGACATCCGAATTGGAGATAGCGGCATTGCTGTTATCTCAACCTGTTTGCTTGACGACCATAGAGAATTGGAACCACCTGATCCCATCCCGAACTCAGACGTGAAACGATTCCTCGCCGATGGTAGTGTGGGGTTTCCCCATGTGAGAGTAGGTCATCGTCAAGCTTTTATTCAAAACGCCTCGGTCAGTTGATCGGGGCGTTTTTCTTTGTGGGTTCATTCAAAAATCTACTGCTTTTCTAATGCATAACTAAGTTGAACGTTTAACAACTAAATTTGATTTAGCGTTGATAAAATTTTTTAAAGCCTTTTTCTATAGAAACTAAGTTATTTTATAATGAGTAATCTAATGTATCAGTCCCAGTATATAACCCGATCGACTAATGAGTGAAACGGAATGAGTAATGCTAAACCTGAAGGGATAATAAGTTCGAGTACTTGGGCAATGGTTGCTACCCTTATAGATAGGGCCTCTGTTCTTATTGTTTATGTGATGCTTGCTCGCTATATTAATCGAGAAGATTTTGGATATATTGCACTGAGTCTTCTGGTTGTAGATTATGCAACGTTTTTAGCTGGAATGGGTATCAGGGAAAAGTTAGTTACCCAAAGAAAATGGAATCAAGCCTTAGCTGATAATGCCTTTTGGTTGCTTTTAGTCTTAAGTAGCGTTTTAGGGTTGATCATATATGGGGCTGCTTTGTTGAGCTTTGCTCCAAACACAAACTCTTCAGCAAGGGTCATAGAAGCAATATGTCTTCTACCGTTAATGAATTCTCTCAATATAGTTCAGCTTGCTAAATTGCAACGTGAATTTCAATTTAAATCTCTAGCTACTAGAAGTGTTATAGCAGCAAGTATCTCTTCCATTGTTGCTATTTTGATGGTGCTTAATGAATTTGGAGTATGGTCCTTTGTGGGCTATAAGTACTCTTACGCGATTTGTAATACAGTTATTTTATGGACTATATGCCGATATATACCTCGACCACAGGTGCATTTTCATACCCTGAAATCGTATCTAGCATATGGGTTACCAATAGTAGGGGCTGGCCTCATTTATCTCACCAATAGACGGCTTCTTGAAAACTTAACCGCCCCTTTTTTAGGGATTACCAAACTTGGTGATTTAGATATAGGTAAAAAATTACCAGAAACATTTTATCAGGTTACCTTAAGTTCTCTTAAATCAGTTGGACTTAGCTTTTTTTCTAAATCAAAAAACAAACATCAAGCATTTTCTGACTATACTACTCTTATTTCTTTATTTACAATTCCCATAATACTCAGTGTAGGGTTTCTTGCTGAAGAGATTATATTTATACTGTTTGGGGAAGATAAGGTATCCGGTAGCGCTCTTATTTTACAGATTACATCCTTAGGTGTGTTTGCTTCGACTTATAATTGGTTGTCGCAAAGCTATCTACTTGCACTTTCAAAGCAGAAAAATAATTTTTATATTACTTTAATAGAGCTTGTTTTTGTCTTTTTATGTTGTATATTTTTCATTGACCAAGGTATAGAAACTTTGGTTGCCGTATATATACTTACAACAAGTGTATTCATTGTAGTTAAATTTATTTATTTTCACAGAAAATTTGGGTTTGATATAAAATATTTTTTCGATTGTCAAAAATACATAGTATTTGCTGCTATTTTATTGTCATTTACTTATATTGGGCTCGATGTTATTTTAAAAGATGATCAAAAAACAGATATGGATATTTATAGTGCCGTTAGAACAATAATAACTTATGGTTTTGTATCAACTTTAGTTTATATATCTATAATCATTGTTTTCTTTAAGAAAAAATTAAAACTAATAATTTCACAATTAAAAGATATTACCCAAGATAAGCAATGATCTTTGCCGTTAGGCTACCTTGGCTAGATCTCCAGAAATTAAATTTTTTAATAAAAAACCATCTTGTTATGAAGCTGTGTTTAGGTAAAGTAATAAAATTTTTTAATACAAATTCGTTTTTTTCAGATAAGAGCTGGCTTTTCTTAAATCTCTCTAAAGCAACTTTTGCATAGGCGTATCTTGAATGAATATGCCGTTTATATTTTAATGTATTGCTGTTCAAAAGTATCAATTTATTTGGTATGGCTTTGAGATAGCGCAGCGAAAATCGATAGCCCCGAAGTAAAGAGTCAGAAACTCCTCCAGAATGAACTCGATATAAAACTAAAGGTTTGTCTAGGTAGATCAATTTTCCTAAGGCCTTAGCTACTACACACAAATGAAAATCATGTGCACTAGCCTCAGAGAAAATAGGTATGGATTGATTGATTAAGGCTCTGTTACCACAAATAGCGTAGCCGCCAGAAAGCGTATCACATATAGCATCATTCAACCCTAGGGTGTCAATGTTTTGCGAGTTGTGTTTTGCATAAGATTCAGCTAATAAACAACCATTAGCATCTATCATTTTGGCGTCGTGGCATAAAAGTAGCGGAATATTTTTCTCAAGTTGTAGGTTTTGAAGTGTGTCAATACAGACGCTAAGCTTATTGTGGTTCCAAATGTCATCTTGATCGCATAAGAAAAAATAATCTGCTTTGCATAGTTCTAATAAATAACCGTAGTTATGTGTATAGCCTAAATTGCCTTTATTATCATTGATGAGAGTTATTTTAGTTGGATGTTTTTTATGATAGCTTGATAAGCATTCTAGTACGCGCTTGTCTGAACCATCATCTCTGACAAGTATTCTAAAATTTTCATATTTTTGACTTAAAAGCGAGTCAAGTTGCAGATTCAAAAATGATAACCCATCTGAAATATTTTCTTTAATATATACTCCCAATAATATTTCTACAGTAGGGTAGGGATTTTTTTTCAATTTCCAAAGCCTCGCTAAAACATATAACGGTTAGTATATAAAATAGTTTGAATCGTAAACATACTTTTTAATCCTTTAGAGGCCTTATATTATCTAAGAAAACTAGGCATTAAAGCAATTGCTCTTCTAATACAAAAAAGCTCAGTCTATCTTGACAGACTGAGCTTTGTAGTTGTTCTTTCTGATGTTCTAGTATCACTCGCCGGGCGCCGTATTTTAGGATGGCTTTTTAAAGGGTTTTTGCCTATTAGTTGCCTATAATAATATTTATTATCAGGCAACTCAGTTTTTAACTTATTAAAAGATTCTTTAAAAGCATTGTGCCGGATTTAAATTCATAATTAATTATTTATAGGGAGGCTAATGTTTTTTGTAAAGATTGGTATAATATATTTTTTTTTCCTGATAATTCATTTTTTTAGTGTTATGCCCAATCTCAAGTGATTTTTCTTTATAGTCAGCAATATTTTTAATAGGTTTTGCTGGAATGCCTGCGACGACTGTATTGCTTGGAACATCCTTTGTTACAACTGAACCAGCACCTATCACAGAGTTATCTCCAACTGTGACTCCAGGCAAAATAACAGAGCCATAACCAATAAAAACATTGTTGCCGATAGCAATGGGTTTAACAATGTCAATTTCAGGAGATTCATTACGCATTACCCATACCCCTCCATCATGAGTTTCAAACCTAACAGCGGTGGCGGAGACATGATCACCTAAAGTAATCAAATATGGCTCAGAGCTAAACTTAACATTAATCAGTCTGCAATCTTGACCAATTTTTACACCAATCCATCGAGCATAATGGATAGGAAATAACTTTTGAAAGATAAGATGTGTTATTTTTGAAATCATACAAATTCCTTTAAAATATAAAACGTATAGAATCGTTGATAATCTATCACGTTTGCAACAGTAGAGACCCAAAAGGTAAGGCTATCATGCCTAAATAATTTCATTTTAGCTTGTCGTAACAAGTAACGATACACCGAAAGTCTTTTTATCGCAACAATGCTCTCTACAAGGGCTAATGTTTATAGAAATGCCACTCGATATCTCTATTATCTTTTCAGAATTGCTTCTGTAACCACTTCATAGTTATAGCCTCTATCTTTAGTAAGGTTTTGTCGTTGATGTTTTTTAAGTGATTGAAGGAGCCGCTTTATACGGTTATGAGTCATCATTTGATTTACCGATAGATTAAGCTTTATTTGCCAAGGTATAATGACAAAGCACTTCAGGGATTATATGTGTATATAGGATATAATATATGCTCTATCGTTTTTTGATAGTGAAAAATCTATTCTGTTTACAATATGAATAGCCATGAATAAGTTTAATGTAAAGCGCGAAAAAATGATCTTGTGGGTGTATAGGCCATGCAATCTGCGACACTTGAATATCAGTGCTTTATTTGATCATCATGTCATTTCAATATACTTGTGCATCTTTGCTAACTAAAAATCAATGGTAAAGAGTGAATAGATTAAACTGAATTTTGACAAAATTCTATTTTACATACCTTTCCAAGTCCGGCAAGGCACCTTTGAGTTCTTGTAGAATTATTTCAGCTATGGCATGCGCTCCTTCAGGACTGAAATGAGTTTTATCGCCACCCTGAAAATTATAAGTCTCGCTGGCGCTCTCGCCAATAGTATTGTGATGAGTAATACTGATGGTGTTGAGATCGATAAACTCTACCTTTTTTTCTCGTGCAACTGCTTCCGCAACTCTTGCAAAAATAGGCAGTGACTGACCCTCCGAGAACACTGCCGGTTTGATTTTCCCATTCCTAAAATGACGACGTGTAACAGAGCTCAAGATAATTACTTTAGCTCCCCCCTTTTGGAATGCGTCCACGTATGCGCCAAGTCGGCTTGCATATTCATTGGAGCCATATATCTTCATATCATTATGACCAAATTGAATCAATACATAGTCTGGCTTGAATTGTAATAACCGGTTGAGCTCCTGCTCTGCCGATTTTAGAGTTGCTCCATTCTTTGCTTGATTTATGACCTCTACTCTGTCATCGAACAACTTTGTAAAAGCCGCTCCCCAGCCGTAAGTGCTTGCAACAGTAGAGTCACCGATCAAACCGATTTTGAGAAGGTTGGTATCTTCTGAGGATCTATCCGCAATCAAAAGTTCAGACATTAAATTGCTTTTATACCCAACAATGTTTGAGTCTATGGGGTCAAAAGCATTGGCTGGTTCGCCTTTCCAATTTGGGTTGGGGGAATGTAGCTTCAGAGATTCGTTCTCCTTACAGGTATAGTTGTTCTCTACAATGAGTCTATTGCTATTGCCGCTTTCAAATTCCACGAGATTGCTGGGGCAGCTATCATTCCATAAAATGGAGTCGGTGATGGTGATGTTCGCATCTGGATTATTTTCTACGTGAATGGGGGAGCTGACATTGTTGTAAAAAGTGGCGCCATTGACCTCCAAAGAGGTTTGAGTATGAATGCCGGGGTTAGAGTATTGGGTATCACGAGTGTACGCGCTGAGTACGTTTTTCAGTCTCACGGGTCCCGAAATTACAGCGCTACCCATTTGTTCTGCACTCCATGCGGCAGTGTCATTCCAAAAGCGAAAATTACGCTTGTTTCTGAGTGATACTATGTTCTCATAGTAGGGCATAAAGGATTTATCGTCCCAACCCCCGTCAGCATTGTTGTAAGCCATCGAATTATAAAATTTGATGCCATAAGAGGTATCTTCAATAGAAAAACCATCTCCATTAATGTAGGGTCGGGTAATGGGGATTACTTGAGGAAAATTATTGATAGATGTTGCTCTATTGAAGGTAATATTAGCTATTGGTGGAAAACTAGTGTCTTTATCCAGTTCTACTCCTATTGTAAACTCTGTGGTGATCCAATTTGGGTTACCTAGAGTGGCATCAGCTAGTAGACCATTTATTACAACATCGGTGACTGATTGTTTAAATTCAAGTCCACGCTTCCTATATTGAAGTAGTTCAATTTGGTTGAGTTCCAAATCGGATGAGTCCGAAATAGCAAATGCCACCCGAGATCGTGTAACATTAATATTATTTATTGTGCTACTAGTTAAACCTTTAACCTGCACGCCGTTTTTGAAGTCTCTGATAGCAATATTGCTAAGTATGATATTGCTGGAATCAATAATTCTCATCCCTGTTTGTCCGCTATCACTACCATACTCAAGGTTGTTATTTTCCCAGCGACCTATGAAGGTAGGAAGTCCATGCCCATCTCCTCTGTCAACACCTTGAATGATAATGGGTTCATCCGCTGTGCCAGATGCAGAAATCACTATTGCCTCTCTACCCACGGCCTCTTGAGTATACTCTCCTCCTGATATTAACATGCGATCACCCGCCGCCATAGATGCAACGGTTTGCGTAAAGCTGTGAGCGGGTAAGGCATTCTCAAAGCTAGATCCATCCATCACTCCGCTGCCATCAGTAGAAATATAGTAAGTAGTACCTGTTACCTGAGCTTCCGTGGCTTGCGGCTCTTCAAGCGCTACTGTTATGTCAGTTGTTTGATTGTTTGTTTCTGAATCGTCTGTATCAGAATTGCTGTTAGGTGGGGTAGAGTCTATTGTGGGCGAGGCATTCGTATTTTGATTGGTGGTATGATTGGAATTACTACTATTGTGTCCGCACGAGATAGTTAAAAATGTTATTACAGCAACAAATAAATACTTCTTCATAATTTTACAAAACCATATTTCTTTGACAAAACTAAGCAGGCAGGTTTACCCAATAATGACCATGCTCAGTTTTGCTACCATTTTGCCTAAGAATGATGCGCCGAGATAGGTTATCTTAATTGTAGAACAATCGGCATCATAAGCGTGAACAGTAGTGAAAGAACGTGAGCTAGTTGGCAGAAACTAGTTCTATATGGTTATTTTAGCGCTTTAATTCTTTATACTTTAAAACTTATAGGAATCGTAAATCATTCATTTATTTCTGAAATGAAATATCTTGCTAGAATATTCGAAATCGATCTTTTCCCAGTCTGTATGAAAAGTATTGAGGAGTAATTTTAGGGGTAGATGCCTCTGGTAAATAGGCTATGTGATTATGTTGTTTAAATGTGAGCGGCTATTCGTCAATTCAGCTACAATAGTTGCTTTGTTTTTAACGAATTTTAATGTGGATTGATTTCATTGCGCTTTTCTGCGACACATGAGGGGACGTAAATGATTGACTTGCCTCTCCCCCTGACTTTTGGGTTGGAAGCGCTGTAGAGCTTGTGAATAGAAATCGACCATAAGGAAGAACTAACTGTTTTTTGTTTGTGTTTCATTGCCTATATCCCTATAGGTTAAGCAGGTTTTTGAATCTATTGAATTTTTTGTCTGCTTTAGTGTTTGGTCGTGAAATCTGAGGTTATATGGTTGGGCTAGTGGTATGCGTGGTTTTTAGCAGGAGCATCAAATTAGTGCACTATCCGTTCTAAAGTTGGGTATGAAGTTGCGAATAGGGCATCTAGTCCGCGTTTCTCACTAAATCCGTAGTAAAAGCGCTTGGGCGCACTATCTCTTGTGTTCGTGGATAGGTGCATGTGACAGATTATTGAAAGCGTCAACAGTAGGGTGTGACAGGGGACTCGGAGTGTTTGCAGTAAAATGGTTGGTAAGACACCAATGTGAGTTAGGACAGCGGTAAAAATGGTATATCGATGAGACCCATATTGGGGCAAAGGTCGCTGGTGTTATCCACAATGCGTCATTGATAACGCGAGTAACAGGTGTGAGGCTTAGTAATATGTCAGACTCGGCGGAGTTTAAACTTAATATAGGTAAGCCAAACTCAGTGTCATCATAGATCAAGTAATGAGTGATAATGAAGAGGTTCTATGCCTAGTAGTCGCCAAGCTCTCACTAGGTCGAATAATTTTGGTATAGGTCCGGATTGTTATAGGGGAAGGAATTTAAAACTATTGCTAGCAGAAATATTTTGCGTTTGAATAAGTTCGAAAATGTTTGGATGAGCGAAAGTTGATGCGAGTTCGATGCCGCAGTTTTTACTCCTTCTAGGATTCTGTAAAATCTCCCATGTTAGCTAAAAACAATGGTAAAGAATATACCAAGCTGAATTATTATGAGTCAGCTTTTATAAATCCGTTGAGACAAACTTAGGGCTAAGATTAATTAGGAGTATTTATGTTACTGAGGATAACAATGTTTACACATTATTACCGACAATGGGATATGCAAATAGAGAGCGAAGAGACAACTATTTTTGCACCAGGGATGTGCATACCATGAAGATAGTAATTATTAATTCGCGATATTTTTTATCTGCCGGGCCTGAAAAATATATGTTCAGCGTGACAGAGGCTCTTGAAAAATATGGGCATGAAGTCTACCCCTTTTCTACACAGCATTCTGAAAATCAAAAAACACACTACGAGCAAGACTTTGTTGAGCCAATTGGTGGAAAAGATATGGTCTATTTTGAGGAATACAAAATAACACCAAAAACAAGCCTGCAAGCTTTAGGGCGTCAGTTTTATTCGTTTGAAGTAAAAACAAAATTACAAAGTTTTTTACAAAAGATAAAGCCGGATATCGCATATATCTTACACCACCAAAATAAACTCTCTCCTAGTATCATTGATGCATGCAAAAAAGAAAATGTTCCAGTTGTTATGCGTATCTCTGATTTTTCTTTGGCCTGCACTCGCAATAATCTTATGTTGAACGGAGATGTATGTGAAAAATGTATCAAAAATAAGCTATGGAATGGTGTGACGAACAAATGTGTTAAAAATTCCGTTGTTTATTCTGCAGTAAAAGCCGCTGCGCTAGGATTTTACCGTATAAGTGGGATTTATAATAAGGTAAACGCAGTAATATTTCCCTCTCAGCATACTATGCAAAAGATAGCTTACCTTTTCAATGGTCCGCGCCTTGAATATATACCAACACTCGTTCCGACAAGTGAAAAACCAGAAATAACAACTGGGGAATATGCGCTTTTTGTCGGAAGGTTAGAAGAAGAAAAAGGAATACTAGATGCAATTAAAGCATTTGAAGGGACTAATTATCCATTCTATATCGTAGGAAAAAGTCATACTGGTTATGACAGTGTGCTTAAAGAGTATGTCGAAAAAAACAGTATAGATAATGTGGTGTTTTTAGGGCCAAAGTTTGGTGATGAGTTGAAAAAGCTGATGCAGGGGTGCCGTTGTACTATTAATACTGTACGCTGGTATGAAAACTTACCCAATACAGCATTAGAAAGTATGCAGTATGCAAAGCCTATTATCTCTTCATATATCGGGTCTATGAAAGATGTTGTTATTGATGGTGAGAACGGGCTCACGGTTGAACCCGGTAACATTGGCCAAATACGAAAAGCAATTACACGCTTGTTTGAAGATGATGAGCTGTCAAAAAAACTAGGTGAAGGTGGTTATCAACGCATCATAAATATGTATGATACAGATATTCACTATCAAAAAGTTATTGCGCTTTTTGAGCAGTTGGTACGAGAGGGAAAAAAGTGATATTGAAAGAAAAATCTGTAGGTAAAAAAAGCGCGGATGTAAAGGAAAGGCCTTTACGTGTAGCTATGATTGGTTTGCGGGGTATTCCGGGTACGTCAGGAGGAGTAGAGGTTGCAGTAGAGCATATAGCTCCTCTTTTAGTTGAGCAAGGTATTGATATGACGGTTTATTGTCGTTCAAGTTATTGTGCTTCTAGACAAAAAAACTTCAAAGGCGTCAAGCTGATTTACTTGAAAACACTGAATACCAAATTTACGGAAGCGCTTGTTCATTCATTTTTGAGTACAGCGCATGCATTATTTTGTCGCTATGATGTTATACATTATCATGCGCTAGGTAACGGTATTTTTGCTTTGTTCCCTCGCCTTTTTGGCACTAAAACAGTCGTTACAGTACATGGAATGGATTATCAGCGTGAAAAATGGGGTCTTGTTGCTAAAAAATGCTTACAAGCAAGTGAGAGGGTCATTGGGTGGACTGCAAATGCAGTTATTTCTGTTTCTAAGAAAATTAAGCGCCATTATAAAGATGTCTACAATAAAGAAGATGTGTCTTATATCCCTAATGGAGTTATACCTCCCCCGAAGATGAGTGTAACGGCTATACAAAGTCTCGATTACGGTAATCCACACATTGAAACAGGCCAATATTATCTTTTTTTGTCGAGGCTCGTACCAGAAAAAGGAATTGATGTACTTATTAGAGCGTTTAAAAATCTAGACACTAAGAAAAAGCTTGTTATTGTTGGAGACCACACACACACGCAAGACTATGTTATGCAGGTTAAAAAGCTTGCTGCAGATGACGACCGTATTATTTTTACAGGAGGTAAGTTTGGTAAAGAAAAGGATTCGTTATTCAGAGGCGCATATTGCTTTATTCTTCCTTCTTCAATAGAAGGGCTACCCATAGTGCTTCTGGAAGCCATGTCTTATGGGATTCCTTGTGTGGTTAGTAACATTGAAGAAAGTATGGATGTAACGCTTGGGGATGAGTATGCTTTTGATTTTAAAGTTGGAAGTGTAGAAGATTTACAAAAAGTATTAGCATGGTGTGATAAACATCCCGAAGAATGTAAAGCCAAGGGTGAAAAAGCCCAAGCTATGGTTCTAGAGCTATATAAATGGGAGCGAGTTGCCAAGCATACAAAACAAGTCTATGAGGATGTAACATCTAAAGGGGTGAGTCAGTTAAGTAGTTGGAAAAGGGATCCGTAAATTGCCTGTGATCATTTTTCATGGAGGAGGTTAGATGTGTGAAAAAGGCTTGATGATCAAAAGTGGTGGCGATTTTCAGGATCATATAACTGGCTGAGTGATACATAAAGCCCAGTTATGTAGGTTTTCAATGTGCTCACCGATAGCACTCCTGGCAAAACTATTTTTACCAACGCAATAATATACTTTGCCTACCTGGTGCTGTTTCATGCGACTTCTGTAAAGGTAAATATTTTGTTCTCGCTTTCTTCACTATATTCAGTGTTTTTTCTACGGCTCGGTTGGTTTGCTTAAGGTAACGCTTAAAGCATGGCGTGTTTCTGTCGTCGCACTTAAGGTAAGCGCTAAGATAAATAGTAGTTGTGAAATTCAGGATCATGGTATAATCGCGAAGTTATTTAGCGTTGAAAATTGATACCACATTTTAATAAAAATGTGTATTTGTTCAGGTGCCTTGCTAGTTTACCCACCCAAAATAGCTTGGTTTTTTACTCAATCAAATCTGTTTGTGTAGGTCCAGACTTGGCACAATCATAGATAACCTTGAGATTTAATAGGCTATTTCTTGGTGTTTCATTTCGTTTAGTGGAAAAATAGTACCCTTGCCGTATGATCAGACTGTACGGTTTGAGCTGTTTTTGCCATGTTTTCACACTATTTTAGTGTACAATGAAGGAGTTTTAATATGCTAAAACTTCTAGTGTTAGCACTTTCTTTTTATACTGAGATCTTTTGACGGTTTCTTTTATTCTTCGAATGATAAAGGTTTACTTTAATGAAGTATTTGTTAACAGGTGCTGCTGGATTTATAGGTATGTTTGTATCGAAGCGCTTACTTGAAAATGGGCATGAAGTTATTGGGCTTGATAATCTGAACAGTTATTACACCGTAAAACTCAAGCAAGCTAGATTGAATGAGTTAAAAGCGTTTGATAACTTTCGATTTGTAGAGATGGATATGGCCGATATGGAAGGGGTGTCTACACTTTTTAAAACTGAAAAGTTTGATCGAGTTATTCATTTAGCCGCTCAGGCCGGTGTCCGTTATTCGATAGAAAACCCTATGGCTTATATTGATTCTAATATAGTCGGAACTATGGCTATATTAGAAGGGTGCCGGAACAATAGTATTGATCACTTAGTTTATGCTTCATCTAGTTCGGTTTATGGCATGAATAAAAAAGTACCATTTTCTGTTAAGGATAGAGTCGATAACCCGGTTTCTCTTTATGCAGCGACGAAGAAATCCAATGAGTTAATGGCCCATACGTACAGTCATTTATATAAAATTCCAACAACAGGTTTGCGTTTTTTTACCGTTTATGGCCCATGGGGACGCCCCGACATGGCTCCATTTCTTTTTACCGATGCAATCTTTAAAGGCAAGCCTATAAAGGTGTTCAATGAGGGTAAAATGCAAAGAGATTTTACATATATAGACGATATTGTTGAGGGGGTAATACGTGTTCAAAATATTATTCCTTCTATAGATAATGTACAAGAATCTGGCGAAAATTCATCCCCTCTATATCGAGTGTATAATATAGGTAATAACGAGCCGGTCGAGCTTGAGCAGTTCATTACTTGTATCGAACAGGCTTTAGGAAAAAAAGCTACCAAAGAATATTTGCCAATGCAGGATGGCGATGTGGTTAGAACATTTGCGGATGTTAGTGATTTAGAGGACGCTATAAACTTTAAACCGTCAACATCACTTCAATTAGGTATTAATAATTTTGTTGGATGGTATAAAAATAACCAATCATTATTTTATTAATTATTAAATGGAGTTAGTCTCTATGAAAGGAGTGTGTATTATCGGGCTTTCTTATGATGGACTATATAGGAATGTTGCTCTAGTCTGGTTGACTTAGAAACACAATATGATCCGAAAGGCATCATTGTCGCTCTGTTGAAATAGAGGTCTGAATTTTAGGGGGCTTTTTTATAAGGCGCTCAAATAATAAAGTCGAACGCGATAGAAAATAATTAAACCATTTTGTGCATTTAGGGCAGTATATGTCAGGTCTTTTCAAGAGCGAGTGTTTTTTTAATTTGTTAACCTCTCTTTTGTGTGCAAGGCTATTACCATGAAGCGAGGTCATATTTCATGTTGTATAGAATAAGTAAGCTGTAGTTAATATGGCCCAGAAATATTTCGGAAAAGATATGGTCATTGCTGGATTTTTAAATTAAATGTTTGATATTGTAAAAATAATAGTTTTTATTTCGGTATCGATTCTGGTCTGTAATTGGCTTAGATCAAAGTATTGCTCTAGAGAATTGTTTGCCGTTACTGCTTTTGTTTTAAGTCGCTTATTATTTAATTCCTTTCATGAATATACTTATAGCCCTTTGTTTGCTGGTCTTAGCTTAAACTCCCTACATTCAATTTTTTTCTGTTTTGTATTCTTTTTGTTCTTTATCCCTAATAAATTATTTTTCTTTCGGTCTAATGTATATATTTTTTTAATTATTGCTTTCATGGCTCTTAGTGCAATAATTAATTCAGTTTTTTTTAGTTCAACTGTCAGTATGATTAAATGGTTTTTGCTGGCGGAACTTATAACTCTATTATTGTATGCTTTTGCAAAAGATGGCTTATCTAAGGTCTCTGTTGCTCTTGCTATTGTCTATCTATATCCTATTGTGATGTTAGTGATGTCTTTAGTCTTTGGTGTGTCTAAAGCGAGTGAGGCGGATGGTTCTACTAGCTATACAGGGGACTTTTTTCACGAATCAGTATTTTCAATAATAATTTACAGTGCCTTAATTTTCTTTTTGGTAGTATGCAAAGAGTATAAAGTAAAAGGTCATTATGTATTGCTGTTAATAGCAGTATTTACCGTTTTTTTGGTATTAGTCAACTATAGAACCACCCTTCTAGCCGAAGTTGTCTTGCTGGCCTTTACCCTGGTTGCTTATTATTGGAAAGGTGAGTTTAGCTGGAGATTTGTAATTATAAGTGGGGTGTGCGCTTTAGCTTTTTCTATTGTCTATTATAATTATGATCTGATAGTTGAGCGTTTCTCGGATCTTCCTGAGGTGTTGAATGTTTTTGGTGAACTTATTGCGTCACCGGAATTATTTACAGTGGAAGAGACCAAGTTGCTCTCAGGTAGGCTATATATTTGGAGTTCTTATGTCGATTATGTGATAGAGGGGTCAATGCTTAATCAGTTTTTTGGATATGGGATGGACTCTTGGGATAGCGTTTTTCTTAAATATGCACACAATACCTTTATTTCATTTTATTTTGAATTAGGTTTGATAGGCGTTTCTTTATTAATTTGGTTTATTTTAGTTCAGTTAAAAGTTACGTTTTACATATATAACAAAGATCTTAAAAAAATGTTTCTTGGTTTTTTTCTTTCCTTCCTTGCTTTGAATTTAAGTACTATGCCGCTATGGGCGATAGAGGGGGTTGTAATATTCGCTTATATATCTGCAGCGGCAATATATTTATCTTCTAAGGTGGTTGTTGAGTGATTTTTTTGAATATTAACGATTTGTTAGGGTTGTATTGAGATTATCTGAGAGAAAATATGAATACTAAAAATTTTAACTTTTCAGTGGTGGTCGTAACTTGTGAGAGGCCGGACTATCTTGAGTCTGCACTTGACAGTATTTTTTGTCAAACATTTTCGCCAATTGAAGTAATTGTTATAAATGATGCCTCTAGAATTGATTACAGTGAAACACTAAATAAGTTTGCCGATAGAGATATTGTGTATAGGCGGCTCGAAAAAAGATCAGGTGCAAATTTTGCTAGAAATACAGGTGTTATGTTGGCTAAAGGAGATATAGTCGCTTTTTTAGATGATGATGATATTTGGTATCCGCATTTTTTACAAAGGCATCTAGATTCATATATGTCAGAAGCGGATGCAGTAACTTGTGGTTTTGACGTGATGGGGAGTGATGAGTTTGTCATCAATCCTTCTGATAGAGTAACTCCGGATAAATTAAAAAGTGGGAATAACTTTTCGGGAATGAGTAGTTTTAGTGCATTTAAGGAGCTATTGCTTCATAAAAGATTTGATGAGGAATTAACCAATGGGCAAGATTGGGATTTATTTGTCAGAATTGCGATAGATAAAAAACTAAATTTTGTAAATATCCCTGAAAGTCTTTTTATGTATCGACGGGGGTCGATCGATGGGATTACGTCAAAAGTTAAAAAAATGGATGTGAAAGATGCGCGGCTGCGTTTAGGCTCAATTTACAAGCATAGAGCATGGTTAGGTGAAAAGAATTTCAGGGCTAGGGCAGCACAGCATATCTTAGCTTTTTTGCCGAGAAAGAAAAATCGAGTTCAATGGATTATAGAATCCATTAGGGTGGCTGGCTTTAGAGCAACGGTAAGAGAATGTTTGAAAGAAGGGTTTAAAAAAATCATATAATGAGTTCTCTCTATTATGTCTAATAAAGTTCTTTTTATTATCTTTATTTTGCTTCACTGCTGTCCCGTTAACTTTCAAAATAATACGGCCTGATATTGATCAGGCGGTTCAGCTTTGACTGGATCCCCCCTAAGCAAAGCAATGAGATCTCGCCTTTCAAAGAGATTAAGCTGTAGTACCCGAAGAATTTGCTGCATGCTTTTCGTTAACTTCGACTGGAATTTTAAAAAAGCCAGCAGTAAATAAACACACATGGCAATCCATATTTGGGTAAGCACGGCATTCTTACTTGTGCCGACAAATGACTTGATCTTTAAGTTCTGCTTAATCCATTTGAAAAATAATTCAACCTGCCATCGGGCTTTGTAAAGATTAGCAATTGTCTTAGCTGCTAAAGCCATGTTGTTAGTTAAAAAGACATAGTGTTTGCCCGTCTCTTCGTCTCGATAACCTATACGGCGCAAATGGCTAGGACATTTTCTTGCTGTCACAGTGCCGGTAAATTCTATGACTTGATCAGAGGTTACTCCTTTGCATGAGAGGATATCGCGACGCTCAATAATGCGATACTTGGCATTGCTTTTTAAGCGAGTGACAAAGCTTATATCCTTATCTATCAGTTGCTTATACCATGCATAGTCATTGTAGCCTTTATCAACCACAACGATACTGCCTTGAGGCAATTCCATGGATCTTGCCGCTGTAATATCATGGGTTTTGCCATCTGTCACCGTGATAAATTCTGGCAAATAACCCTGATGGTTTAAACCGACATGAAGTTTAATTGCCCCTTTTGTTGACCGAAACTCTGCCCAAGGAAAGGCTGATAAACAGAGATCGATTGTGGTTGCGTCAAGAGAATAAACGCTATTTTTAAAACGGAAGTTGTGTTTTGGGGCAGTCGCTTGACAACGAGATAACAAGCGACCAAAAAGCGCTTCGTAGAGCTGATAAGGCTTGTCTTCGTTGATGCGAGACAAAGTGGTTCTAGATAATTTAGTTGAACCTAAGTGATACAAACGATGCATTTGTGCCGTCATATTATCAATAATATCTCGTAAACTATTACGGCCTGAAAGTTGAGCGACCATCATCGTTACAAACTGCGACCACCGGGAGGCTTTACGGAAGGACCTCCCAGAATGATACTGGTTTGCTAAGGTGTTGAATTCATGTCTCGGAATCAATTTTAGCATTTGTGCGATAACTGTATTATGATGGTTCATGGTCTGTTTCACTCTTTGTTTATACTGTTTTTTGGCGAAACCATTATAAATTATTGAGTGTTTACAGACCGCCTTTTATTTAAGTTAACGGGACAGCAGTGATTTTGCTTTATAAATTATAGCGGCTGTGTTTCAATCATGCTCATATAAGTTTTCTGGCTTTGTTGGGAGAGAAATTTTTTAACTGCCGTAAAGTTAAAGTGCTAGAAAAATAAAATAGTGGTTCAAAATAGAAGGACAACGATGTGAGGTTTCTTGTGACTTTAGCTATTTTGGCTAAAAATTCAGGTCTTTCTTCTGTCGTTTAAGCCATTAAGGGGAAGCGTTATTATACATGTAGATAATAAACTGTATATAACGGGTTAAAAGTTAATTGTAGAACTTATTTATTTAAACATCATCAGTAACGAAATTCTCTTTTGTATATGAAAGTATCATTTTCAGATTTTAAACAAAATATTAGAGCAGACCTGGGTGTAAGAGGCAATAACCATATGGTGTTGCTTTTAAAAGACCCGATTGCGAGATTCCATCTTTATTTAAGATTGGTTGAATTTTTTCAATATAAAAAAGCGATGTTATTATTTTATATCTTGGTGAAATTTATTTTCTTAAGGAGCTCTAAAAACTTAGGTTTTTCTATTCCCCCAAATACTCTTGGTAAAGGCGTTTATTTGCCTCATTGGGGAACAATTGTTGTAAATTCTAAAGCTAAAGTGGGTGAATACTCTATTATTAACGTCGACGTTGTGATAGGACGGCATCCAAGCTCTAAATATTTAGTTCCAAGTATTGGGCGTTCTGTGTATATCGCTCCTGGGGTTAAAATTTTTGGTGATGTAGTTGTGTCTGATAATTGTATTTTGGCTGCTAATGCGGTCGTAAATAAAAGCTTTCCGGCTAGAACGATGGTGGGAGGTATTCCAGCTAAGGAAATTGGTCGCGTTTCAGAGAAGCTTATTTCAGACTATGGTATGTTTCTATATAAAGAAAAATAAATGCTGCTAGTAGTGAAAATAAGGTATTTCATTTTAGGATGAGGATGCTTTTATCAAGGTAATCTACTTAGTTTTTCAATTATTTTATTTGATGTGTATAAAGAATAGATTTATGAACAAAATGAGTCTTCTAAATTTTAGCGCTGTAGCTATTGCCTTTTCTCTCACGGCCATATGTTTTGCAAATGAGCCGCAAGTGAAAGCTGGCAATGTGGTCATTAAGCCAAGTTTTGAGCTTAAGATCGAGGAAAATAGTAATTTATTTGAGGTTGCTGAAAATGAAACCAATACTTTACATACAAGATATCGGCCTGGACTATTGTTAGAGCTGGAAAAAAGATCCGTAGATGTCAGTATCGAATACTTAAATAGTACGGGAGTTTTTGAAGATAGCTCGGATGATAATTATGTGGATCATCATTTGTTCTTTGATATGGCGTTACAACTAAGTCGGCGTAACAAGCTATTGGTTGATGCTAATTATATTGAAAGTCATGATGATCGTGTCGTTGATGAAGAAGGATTTAGTTCAATAGATGAACCAAACGAGTATTCTCAAAGTGAATTTGGTCTTCGCTACTTCTTTGGTAGAGATAAGGCCAAAGGTCAGATTCTTTTTTTTGCGGATTATTTCGATCGAGAATATCAAAATAATCGGGCATTTACCCAGCAAAAAGACCGCAAAGGCATGGAGCTGGGCGGGGCGTTTTATTTGCGTATGACTCCCAATATTGATTTTCTTGTCGAATACTCAAGGGAAGATCTAGACTACACCAATGACCCTACAGAGGTGGCTATGGGACTAGATACCTTGGACAGCTACCAAGATAATTATCTTACGGGCGCCAAGTGGAACTTCTCAAAGAGAACTTTTGGTGAACTAAAAGTAGGCTATGTAGCTAAAAAGTTTGATGATACGGATAGGGAAGACTTTTCCGGTTTGAGCTGGGAAGTAAGTTTGGATTGGGGATTAAATAAGCGGTCGTTGGTATCCATAGTCAGTACCAGAGAAGCTAAAGAAGCCAATAATGGCGCATCTGGTGGCTATATTGATGCTAGCTCTTTTGATGTTAGCTGGGGTTATGATTGGACTCGCAAACTTAGAACTGAATTGTCTGCTTCTTATCAAGAAGACGAGTATATTGATGTGTTGGATGACAGGGACGATGAACTGACCTCTTATTTGCTATCAGTATCTTACCAGTTAAATAGATGGATCGACTTAGGTCTTTCCGCTGGGTACACTGAACGAAATTCGTCTATTGACGAGTTTAACTATGAGCGTGAGCTGTACTCGCTTAGTATATCGTATGGCTATTGAGTCATGGTGAGAGGTTTTACGGAGTTTTATACTTCTTGAGGTGAATTTCTAGTCTATTCTTACTACTTTCAGCTTCAGTTCATGTAGCTCGGATTAGTCTATCTTTCAGATTATGCATGCTCAGTGCTATCAGTCAGCAATACCGGGTTCTATATATTAGCTCGATATTATCGAAATTGGCTAAATGGTTAGGTGCAGATGAATTTATGTGCCGGAGAGGTAAATACAGGATATAATGATGATTTATTGTTTCAAAGCAAAGGGTTATATGGCTTTCTCGAATTTACGACCATCCACTTTATTGAGCTTATCAATAGGTTTGGCACTGTTTTTCAGCTGCTTTATTGCATCGGCACAATCAGAAGGCCTGTCAGAATACACTCTAGGAGCAGGAGATACGATTCGTATCCAAGTCTACGGACACGATAAGCTCACTACGGAATCAACGCTCAGCGATGCTGGTACTCTGTCTTTTCCCTTTCTGGGAGAGCTGCGTGTTTTGGGGTTAACTGTGGGGCAGCTTCAGTCCAATATCACTACGGGCCTTAAAGAAGGCTATCTTTTGGACCCTAATGTTACAGTCAGTTTAATTTCTTATCGAAATGTTTATATCGAAGGCGAAGTAGCTAGGCCAGGTGGCTATCCTTTCCGGCCAGGATTGACTGTCAGAAAAGCAATATCATTAGCAGAAGGCTTTACTGATTTAGCTTCCCGCAGCAAGATCTATTTAATATCAGAGTCAGACCCAGAGAAAAAGCCCCGGCGAGTGTCTTTGGAGGACCAGGTTAACCCTGGGGACGTTATCACAGTGGAAGAGAGTTTCTTCTAATTAGTCGCAATTATGACTCATAATTTAGATATGATGGGTCTAGTTGACTGAATTTTTACTTAGCTAAATAGCTGTCCGGCTTGCAAGACAATAAACCTCATTTTTTTGTTGAATTAAGTACTTACTATGAGTAACACCACTAACATACCCACCATCATTCTCCCCACTTCAGAATCTTTTACCATTAACCATATGATGTTGATGTTGATGAAGCGAAAGTGGGTAATATTGTTTTTCTCATTACTGGTTACCTCATTAGCAGTTTATGTCTCTACTAAACTAACCCCCATTTACAAGTCATCTACAACGGTATTGATTGAGAATAAAAAATCCAATGTACTCTCTATTGAAGATGTTGTTGGGTTGGATACTAGTAAAGATTATTTGTTAACAGAGTTTGAGATACTTCAGTCCATCAGTTTAGCGGAAGGTGTTGTTCGGAGACTTGATCTTGATATCCATCCGCTATTTGATCCACGCCAACAGTCCAAGCAATTTAACCCCATTAAATACGTTAAAGATATTGTTGGTCTAAGTGACACAAGCACTGCACCAACAGAGCAAGAATATTTTGATAAAGCTCTTTCAGAATTTAGGAAAGGTTTGTCGTTCTCAGCGATTCGTCAAACACAGCTAGTCAAAATTCAATATGAATCACCTGATCCGGAACTATCTGCTCGCATAGCAGATACTGTCGCTGATGTTTATATTGAAAGCCAACTACAGGCCAAGCTAGATGTAAGAAAAAAAGCGACGAATTGGTTAAATGGTCAGTTAGGTGAGCTTAAAGAAAAACTGAAACAGTCCGAAGAGGCATTGCAATCGTATCGAGAAGAAGCAGGACTAGTTGATATAGAAGGTGTCAAAACACTCGATTCCAAAGAGCTTACAGTGCTGACCAACCGTTATGTAGAGGCTAAAGCTAATCGCTATGAGGCGGAAACCGCTTTTAGGCAAGTTAAGTCGTTGGGACGTAATCCATCGTTACAGCAATTGATGGGTATCCCAGGCGTTTTGCAACAACCGCTTGTACAAAATTTGAATCAATCTCTTGCTAGGGCTAAACAAAAAGTTGCGGAGCTCAATAAATTGTTTGGCCCTAAACACCCAGATATGGTTGCAGCTATCTCCGAGGCTGACTCTGCTGAAAATGCTTTGAGGGAACAAATAAACCGGGTGATAGACTCGATCGAAGCGAGGTACCGCTTGGCGCTGGAAAATGAAAACTCGCTTAGAGCTCAGATTTCTCAGAGTAAAAAGCGATTTCAAGGTATTAACAGAAAAGAATTTAAGCTAAATGAGTTAGAAAGAGAAGTGGAAACGAATAGACAGATATATGATTTGTTTTTCACTCGAGCTAAAGAAACGGGTCAAACTGGCGACTTACAAGTTGCACATGCGCGTATAGTTGACCCTGCAAGAATTTCAAGAAAGTCAATTAAGCCAAATAAAAAATTAATCGTTGGCTTATCTTTTATATTGAGTTTCTGCTTCGCGTCAGGTTTAGTTTTATTACGGGATTCTTTTGATAATTCTTTTCATACAATAGCGGATGTTGAAGAAAAGGTGGGTATTAACGTATTGGGTAAAGTCCCACTGGTTTCTTCAAATCGAAAGAAAGACGCCTATTATGAGCATGTCCAAGCTAAGAAGGATACTTTCTTTTCTGAGGCTATGAGAACCTTGAGAACATCCTTTGTGATGTCAAGCCTAGACAATCCCTTTAAAGTTTGTCTGGTCACCTCATCCGTTCCAGGTGAAGGAAAATCTACAATTGCATTGAATTTGGCTGAAGCATTAGGACAAATGGAGAAGACTTTAGTGATTGATGCTGATCTCAGACGCTCTAGTTTAGATAAGGCGCTAGGTAATAAAGCATCGGCCGCGCCCGGCTTGACAGATTGTCTTGCTGGCCGAGCAAAGCTAGAAGATTGTATCCAAAACTTATCAGAATATTTAGACTTTTTGCCTGCGGGGACCTCGGTTCCTAACTCCTTAGAGCTTCTCTCAGGTAGAAAAACAAACCTGATGTTTGAAGTACTGCGTAAAAATTATGATCGAGTTATCGTAGATACGCCACCCGTAAATGCCGTTAGTGATGCCGTTTATTTGTCTAAATATTCTGATAGTGTCATCTATGTTATCAGAGCGGGTTCTACGAGCTTCCCTGTTGTTGCCAAAGGGATTAACAGTCTCTCTAAAGCTCGAGCTAATGTAAATAGTGTGGTCTTAAATGGAGTTAATAAGGCAACAGAGAAATATTATGGTGAAGAAACAACAAGTTATGATTATTCGTAACTTATTGTTTCGATAAGTACATGAACCTGTGTGTCATTTTTTTCTTATTCTATAACACGCTTTGTTTTTTAAGATAATTCATTAATCCTTTATTATTAGAGTTGCTTCACATACGCCTTTTAGCCCCGAAGGGCGTGGCTAAAATGCCCTTATGCGGTGTTGGGCTCTTGCTAAGGATTACGGCCATTAACTTCGAAGCCCGCCTTGCCTAAGCGCATTTTAGACTCACGCAGAAGTCATTCGAGGTTAATCAGGGATAACTAAGTAGCCTCGATGTTATGAGCCAATGATTCCGCCGTCCTTACGTTGAATAACTAAAGTACAGTCACGTGGAATGGTAAATCCATCTGTTTTTGCAGGGAAGTTGGTTTGTAGAGGATTACCATCGCCAGGGTGCTGAATATTAATAAAGGCAGTACGGTAGTCAGGAGTGATGGCAAAGCCAGTAATTTCGTCACTGCTCACACCCGTTAGTAAGCGCTTTGGTTCTGGGTTTTCGGCTGTTAAATCGAATACCACTAACTGGTCTTGTAAGCCGTCTGGTTGACCGCCGTCAGTACCAATAAATAGACGACCAAATGGATCTGCCCACGCTGCATCTGGATCAGTGAATACGCCTTCAGTGCCGCGAGTAGATGAAGCCAGAAGATAAATTTCCCAATTGAAAGATGTCGATAAATGATCACCTGTTGTGCGGATGATGTGTCCATCGCTATTGGGTACTTCTGGGTTAGCCGCATTGGGTGTAGTGCGATTGGTGTTGTTAGTTAAGGTCCAATACACCTCGCCATCTTTACCAATTGTTGTCCACTCAGGACGATCCATTGGTGTAGCACCTAGAATATCTGCTGCAACACGCGCATAAATTAACAACTCTGCCTGATCAGTAAAACGTGCGGCGAGTAGGGGATTGTCCATAGTCAGCTCAAGCCAATCACCAGTAGCATCATCGTTGAAACGCGCAACATACAATTTACCTTCGTCTAGAGGACTTAAACCTGCTTCGATTGCTTGTTCCCAAGCCATGTCAGAAATAAACTTGTAGCAATAATCAAAACGTTGGTCGTCACCCATATAAGCGGCAATTTGGCCTGTAGTTGCTTCAGCAATCGCAATGGCTTCATGTTTGAAACGGCCTAATGCAGTTCGTTTAACTGGTTTTTTAGTTGCATCAAATGGGTCAATTTCAACAATCCAACCAAAACGATTTGATTCATTAACATAATCTACGTCCGTTAAGTCAAAACGTTTATCAAATGCATGCCAGCCATAGCCAAAGCCATTTGAACTGAAGCCATAACGTTCTTGTTCTTTTGTTGCAGTGAAATCACCATTAGCACCAAAGTAACCATTAAAGTTTTCTTCGCAGGTTAGATACGTTCCCCATGGAGTATAACCAGAACCACAGTTGTTTACAGTTCCCAGAGGAATATTGCCATTAGGGTTTTGTAACAGTGCTGAATCAGCCGCGGGACCACTGAACTCAACAGGTGTATTCACGGTGATGCGACGACTATTTGGGCTTGCAGTGACATCCCACCAACCATCGTCTGTTTCTACAGCGACAACCGATACGCCATGAACATTTTGCATAACGCGTACTTCTTCTAAGCTTTCAGGAGCAGATTTACCTAATACGTGAGAAGTACTGCCGAATTCGTGGTTGACACAAATCATGCCTTTTTTGCTGCTTAATTGGTAGCCGTTGCCTTTATAGCGCGCATATTGTGAGTCTTCAGGGAAGAACCAAATACCATCGTGACCAATACCAATTTGATTAGCGGCTTGTTTTGACGTTGGGCGAGAACTTGGATCACCGACGTATTCTTCAGTTGCATTGGGTTCAATGGGGGTGCCCCAAGGAATTAATACTTGGTATTTGTAGTCCTCAGAAATATGTGGGCGAGTACTATCAAGTACAGCATCTGCAATTTTAACGGGCTCAAAACCGACTAATTGTTTATTGCTGTTATCGCCTTTTAATGTGCTGTTTAAATTTTTGGCTAGGGCGCCTGGTGCTAAAAAGTTAGTCGCTGCCATGGCGAGACTGCCTTTCATGACGGTGCGTCGACTAATGTGAGATTGCAATACATCTGCAAAAGAACGATTACCCGATTTGTTGCTTGGCAAATTTTCTTTCTCATCGTGGAGCAGAGCATTATCGTTCGTAGACTCTTTTAACATTATTAACTCTCCTAAAGGTAGTTTGGGGTGACATACGTTCAAAGGAGAGCTTAAATGGGCTATATGACATAAGCATGTCGTGTTTGTGACAAACTTATGTCGGCTTTGTTACATCTTCCGTGCAAAGGTCCCATCTGATAAGCAATCAAAAAGACGATGTTTTTTGAGTTTTAACTGCATAAAAAAGACAGTCATCGATGGCAATAACGGGATTGGTCGTTATCATAAATAATAGAATATTGTTAGCGGGATACAGTTTTCCATTTTGAATGCGTAGCCAATCATTTGAATCACTATGGTATTTGCAATCACTGACTTCGAAGTTTTCAAGATCTCCACGATTTACCCAGCCTAACTGCGTTTGTGGTGTGATTTCTGTGAAGTTGAAGTGGTCAATAGCGCTCAGTAAAACCACATCAAACTCTGTATTTGAGGTATCAGCATAACTTAAACTGATTCCTTTTTTCAGCTCTATACGAATGGGTTCTACTATGGTGCGAGGTAAACGTGGTTTTGAGTTCTTTTTTAAAATATCTTTTTCAGTAAAGTATTCATAAAGACCTTTCCAAGCGACTTCGTGAGCCCATTGATCCAATCTTCCGCCCGCTTCAATCGTGATAATCGGGCAATACACTTCACTCAAATCCATTAGTGCCCCTAACTTTAAATGGGTGATAATTAATTTATCGGTAAAAGGTTGCGATAGTGCATGGTGGTGAGGATGATCATAAGTGGCAACGGCAAAGGCTGGACCAGAGCCTGAAGTATTGTGCATATCGATCACGGCTTCAGGTTGGTAACTTTTTATTAAATCTAAAATTGCCCTGGCTAGTTGCCCTGTCTCATCTGTATAGGGTGATTGAAAGCAGCGATTAATATCTCTGTTGCCGGGTAGTGTACGATAGTGAAACAGCGGACCTTCTAATGCGGTTTTAACCGAGGCAACAATGCAAACAATGCGGACGGCGGGTTTTTGGTTTTCCTTAAGCCAGCGCAATAAGGCCATGATGCCAGAAGGTTCATTTCCATGTAATAGCGTGACAAATACGCGAGTGCGAGAGTTGTCTTGTCCATCTATTACAAGGTAGCGCGGTCCCTTTAGTCTATGGAGAAACTCTTCTACGGAGTTGGGTAGAGGGAATAGTGAATTAATATCGATTTTGGATAATTCTGAAAGCATCACTACAGTTTTTCTCCAATTTTCCATTCGGCAACGGGAGTATTCGTGTTTGAGTTATGGATAAAGTATTCAAGCATGGTGTGTAAGGCTTTCGTTTTATTCATTTTTTTCATCAACAATTCAATCGTATTTTTTTGCCATATTGCACCATTTTGTTTATTGGCAATACGCTGTTCAATGACAGAAAGGTAACGATTAATTTCCATTTTTTTAATGCCAATTTTTTCTAGGCCTTGTTGTGCAATGGGTAGTTGTTGTTCCATGATGGATAAGATCGTTTGTTGTTGATAACCTCCTGATTTTTTAGGCCAAACCAGTGTAGCATTAAAGCTATATTGAGCCGCGCGATAGAAGTTGTATTCGGCTGTTTGAAAGGGTAAAGCAGGCAGTTGCTGATTAATATAATGTCTGTTTCCTTCAGCTAAGCCAACTAGAAAAGCCGCATTGGCCATCATATCGATCGCGCTTGGACCGGATGGTAGAGCACGCATTTCTATACGTAAATGGCCTGGGCCATGGTGATCATAAACGGGGCGATTCCATAACCAAACGGTCCCTTGGTGTAATTGCAACTCGTCTAGCGTGGGCAATTGTTCTTTTGTAGTGGTTGCGGGTGGATGACAAATAGGCAAAATAGGTTCGTATAGCTGAACAGATTCACTAAATAATTCATAAGCGCCATCTCGTAGCCAACCATGCCCAAAGGTCACACGTGCAGGGTGATTCCATTGATAGCGGTCTAGATGACGTGTATCAATAGATTGTTTAAATAAAGGAATACGGGTTTCATCCCATAAACGGTGACCAAATAAGGTGGGAGAATTTGCGCCTGCTGCCAGCGCGAGTGGCGTCATCAGTTGTATGCTGTTGTAAGTATCTGCGTAATCTTTTGTTGCGACAGGATAGTGTATTTGAAATGATGTATTGGCGCCTTCCAGCGTGATATCAGAGAGATCAAATTTAAGAGGGTCTTCACCATTAATATCAATTTTAAAGTGGCTGCCTCGTTGTCTAATAAGTTGATTAACCAACGCATGATAGCGCTTGCGCTGAGTCATAGAATGAGGACCAAAATCGCCTCTGATAAGAGTGGGTAATATCCCTATGGCAGTGACTTGTCCGCCGATATTTTGCGCGTATTGATTGAGAGATCTAATTTCGTCAACGATCGCTTTTTCTAGTGTCAGAAAAGGTTGTTTGCTGATGAGGCAATGAGCTAGGTTGTATTCAAGATTATAAGAATTGAGTTCAGGGGTGAGGAGAGGGTTATTGGCTAGTTCTAAAATTTTCTCATTTTTTGGTAGCGGTCGTCATTGTTTATCGACTAAGTATAATTCAAGCTCAGCACCAAGACAGGGGTTTATTTTTCCGAAGCTAGGTTTGTCTAGTATCGCTTTTAAAGAGACAAGCTGCTCCTTCAGTTTCTCTTTGAACTGAAGCGTATCATTTTTATCGAATTCAGTGCGGTCAATGTCGATACCCATGATGATATTATGGAACTAAGTAAAGGACTTATCCAGTTTTCATTCGGAATACTACCGAGACACTTAAAAGAACACAATGTCATCCCCGCATTGGTAATTGCTCCTGCATTACTCAAAGTACCCTACCTCCTGTAGGACAAGGCGGGGATCCAGATTCGAAGTGGTAGGAATTACACTGGATACCCGCCTACGCGGGTATGACGGCAGTGGTTTTGTTAAAAAAGCGGATTGAAATTTTATGTTTAAGGTAATCTTAAATATTTTCCCGGATACTAGTGCGTTTACAAATGACGCCGATAGTAACGTTATTGATATCCACTCAGTGTATTCTTTATTAAGTCACTTATTAGTAAGTCCTTAACTTTATCAAATCGCAACACGTTCGGAATTGCTTTGTTCCTTGCCTTGTTCTACGGCTTGTTTAATGCAAACTAGAATCGCATTCATATTTGCACTGAGCGTGTCGTTATTTTGAGACATACCATAGTAGCGCTGACCGTTTATTTTTACTTGAACCGCTCCAAGCGCAGAGGCATCAGTGCCGGAGCCTATGGCATGTTGATCATAATGAATAATTTCTATTGAGAAACCATAGTGATTTTCCAGTGCATGACAAAATGCAGATAAAGCGCCATCTCCTTTGCCATGGATGATAGTGCTAATGGTCGTGTCATCACTGTTTTTACTATGAATGGTTGCGCTAACGGTATCGTGGTTATCGCTTCGGTCAAGATGGTAAGTGTTTAATTGATAACTATCGCTCGCATTCATAAAATGTGTTTGCACAATCTTCCATATTTCTTCAGAGCTGATTTCACTGGAAGATTGTTCAGCATAGGTTTGTACGACTCGACTGATTTCTATTTGCAACCAACGCGGCAAAACTAATCCATAGTTTTGCTCTAAAATATAAGTGATGCCGCCTTTGCCTGACTGACTATTAACACGAATGACCGATTGATAATCTCTGCCTAAATCATGCGGATTAATGGGTAAGTAGGCAACATCCCATATTTCATCTTCTTTTTGTTGCGCCAAGCATTTGCGGATAGCATCTTGGTGACTGCCAGAAAATGCGGTGTAGACAAGTTCGCCAAACCAAGGATGTCTCGGGTGTGTTGGAATTCGCGTACACTCGGAAACGATACGGGTAATTTCATCGGCATTGGATAAATCCAATTCAGGGTTAATACCTTGGCTATACAAGTTCATGGCCATCGTGACTAAATCCATATTGCCGGTGCGCTCGCCATTTCCCATCAGCGTGCCTTCAATACGGTCAGCGCCCGCCATTAAACCTAACTCTGCGGCTGCAATAGCACAGCCACGATCATTGTGGGTATGCAAGCTCACGGTAATAGAGTCTCTACGATTAATATGGTCACAAAAGGTTTCCACTTGATCAGCAAAGACATTGGGCGTAGCACACTCTACCGTTGCAGGTAGATTAATAATGGCTTTATGGTCTGGCGTGGGTTGCCAGATATCGATGACGACATTACAGACCTCTATCGCGTAATCGACTTCGGTACTAGAGAAACTTTCAGGTGAATATTCGAAGTACCATTGTGTATTAGGGTGCTTTTCAGATTCTTCTTTTACTTTTTGTGCGCCTTTGCGAGCAATATCGATAATACCTTGTTTATCAAGGTTAAAAACCTTTTGACGTTGAACAGGGGAGGTGGAGTTATACACATGTACAATGGCTTGTTTTACCCCTTTCAAGGCTTCATAAGTTCTTTCGATGAGTTCAGGCCTAGCCTGAGTTAAGGCCTGAATTCTGACATCGTCCGGTATTTGATTTTCTTCGATGAGCCAGCGACAAAAATCAAAATCGGGCTGAGAAGCAGATGGAAATCCAATTTCAATTTCTTTGAAGCCAAGTTTGATGATTAGGGACCATAAACGCTTTTTTTGCGCTACCGTCATCGGTTCTACTAACGCTTGATTTCCATCGCGCAGATCAACTGCACACCAAATGGGTGCTTTAGTAATGCACCTTGATGGCCAACGCCGATCATCTTTTTTGATGGGTGGAAAAGGTCGATATTTAGTGTGGTCGAAGGCGCTCATAATCATCCCATAGCTTACTGTTGATTGTATTGTGATGTGGCTGCGTACAGAGTTGAATCACTTCTCTTTGTTGGCTAACCCGCCTTGAAAAAGCGATGAAGTCTCCATGATTCAACTCTACCTATTTCTGTCTCCTTGTGAGATCCAGAAAACCATGGCCTTTTGGGTAGTGGCTCACTGCTGTATCTGGGTAATGACTGGCAGTGGGTACTTGTGACGCATAAGATCAGTATAGAGAATAACTTGTAGCTAAAGTTTGCAAATATGCTATCGTCATTCAGTTTTTTTGCAATTAATAGCTACTAATTTAGTTTTTATTGGATTTTAATTGCTTATTGTCTCGATTTTACAGGGGAATTGTTCCATAATGAGCCAAGCCTATTGGCGAAATGGCAATGTGTAAAAACATGACAGGGATCGAATAGGTGTAGAAAGGGTAGAGAAAGAGGATAAAAAATGGACAGAATCGATAAGCGTATTTTGTCGGAGTTACAACGTGATGGCAGTATCAGTAATCTAGAGTTAGCGGATAAGGTGGGCTTATCGCCTTCGCCCTGTTCACGTAGAGTAAAGGCCTTGATAGACTCGGGTGTGGTAGGCAAAACGGTCACCCTGCTGGAACCTAAGGCTTTAGGGTTTAACCTAACTGCCTTGATCAGTATCAGTATGGATCGCCATACCCCTGATCGTTTCAATGCCTTTGAGAGTGCCGTGATGAGTTATCCAGAAGTGCAAGAGTGCTTATTGATAACCGGTTCTTCGGCAGATTATCAGTTAAAGGTCGTTGTAAAAGATATGGAAGCTTACCAGCAGTTTTTGCTGGGCAAGCTCACGAAAATAGAAGGTGTGACCGGTGTTCATTCTAGCTTTGTGATGCGCAAAGTGGTTGATACAACGGCTTTGCCGTTGGATGGTCTTGTCTAATACGCTTACTTGTAAAAGAAATATAAAGAGACGGCACAGTATGTTTGCATATTTCGGAGAAATGGTTTTGGGTGAAAATATATCATTAGTTAGTAGAGTGGGACTGCTACTGGGGTGTTTATCATTTATTTTTATGATACTTGGTCATTTAGGTGCAGACGAGTTCAATATGGTGGAGTTTCAAATTAGCACATATGCTGCAAAAGCTCCCTACGACTTTTTTATCACAACATCGATCTTATTATCATCCCTAACACTTTTAATTATTAGTTTCTTAAATTCAAAATATAAATTATTTGGTACGAGTTATTTAGCCAATTTTATTCCGGGGTTAGCAGGGATAGCGGCATCAGGTTTAATTATGCTTTCATATTTTGAAGAAACCGCAGTTAATTTGAAAACATTGCAGCAGTCAAATTTTATGGCTATTCGAGAACAATCATTTCATGACGCAGGGTTGTTAGTGTTTTTTTATAGCTCGTTGTTGTTGGTGTCATTGGTTGGGGCATTAACTATTATTCATAATGTTAAAAAAATAAATAAACTGTTAGGTATTGTTGTGTTATTTATGGCGCCAGCATCATTTATGCTTATGACGACAAGGTGGCCTGCATTTATCGGTTTTGAAGGTATTGCAGTTGGTCTAAATCAAAGAGCGGCTTTATTGTGTTTATGGTTGGCTTTCATTGTAGTTTTAGTTCAGTCCTCATCAGCAACCCGTAGTAACACTATTAAATTGAGTATTAAAAGTTGAAAAATCAGGATTACGTATTATTTATTTGCAATCAGCGTTTAGTTAAAGAACAAGAGTCTTGGACGCTTGTGCAAGTATCATTGTTGAGTCACTTTTTTAAGTCTTTGTTGCCTAAAGCTCAAGTATTGTATTTAGGTCAACATAGAGGGGAGCAATGTTATTTAGCCGTCGTTGAAGAAAATGTTGGCGATCATTTACTTGTGGATTTTCGTTCGATTATGCCTGACGTTCATCCGTCAGAAGAGCAACTGATTAGTCGAGCATTACAGTTAATTACCTGGCAAAAGCAGCATCAATACTGTGGCCAATGTGGAGGCCTTACCGTACGTTCTAAAACTGAAATAGCGATGATATGTGAAACTTGTGCGATTCACTACTATCCTCGCATTTCGCCTTGCATGATGTGTTTGATTGTGCGAGGTGATGAGTGTTTATTAGCTCACCATCATCGCCAGCGTGAGGGGATGTATTCTACTCTGGCCGGTTTTGTTGAGGCAGGTGAAAGCATCGAACAAACGGTACATCGAGAGGTAATGGAAGAAGTGGGTTTAACCGTGACTAATTTACGTTACTTTTCTAGTCAACCTTGGCCTTTCCCTCATCAACTGATGGTGGCATATTTTGCTGATTATGAAAGTGGTGAAATTATATTGCAAGACGAAGAAATAGCGGATGCACAATGGTTTCATTATTCTCGGTTACCGATGGTGCCGCCGACGGCGACGTTATCGGGGAGGTTGATTGAGGCTTTTGTTAATGGGTTTGTTGGGGGGTAGTATTTGTCGTTCCTGCGGAGGTGCACTACTGTCCAGTGAAAACCCAATATTGTCATACCGGCGAAGGCCGGTATCCAGTGGTCATGTGTGCGACTTTTTTATTTACGTGATTGTATTATTTATCATGTTTTTAACTTGTCACTTTCTTTGCGTGCCCAAAGAAAGGGCAACCTGTTCGCAGGCCTCCGGCTTCCCTGCGCGCTTCGCCAAAAAAGGCGCGGCGGGTAACTCGTCGCAAAAAACGCTCCTCAAACATCCCTTGCTTAATCCTTTTTTGACTCCAGTGCTCGGCTGCTTTCAAGGTGTGGAATAGGTGGTGATGTTAATCTAAAGAGATTTAGTTAAAAAATGGCTATCAGAATTTAGTGTTGGAGAGGGGCCAAACAGTTCATCAAGTTTAAGTTTAAATATGCCTAACATATCCGGTCTTTTTGATATCATTTGTAACTCGGCAATTTCTTTACAGTAAAGCCCATATTCTCTTAATCTAATTTCTTTTATGAGAGATAAATATCTATCTATGGAACCTTTAGCATAATAACTGGCTAAATTCATGCACATTTCTTTTTCAGTGTGTCCCTTATAAACGGGATCTTGTCCTGATGTATAACCACTAGATAACATTAAAAAGAAAATAAAAAGTGATATATGGTTATTTTGTAGCGGAGTTTGATAAAAATTTCTTTATGCATTTCTTGAGTCCAATTTAAATTAATAAAAAAGTTGTTCCTTTTTCGCCATCTCAACCAAAACCTCCGCCACTTCATACTTCTTCCCATACTCTTTCTCAAGCCCCTGCAATTTATCCACTAAATAATTAATTCCCAAGGTTTCCATATAACGAAATGGACCGCCAAGAAAGGGGGGGAAGCCTATGCCGAAGATGGCGCCTATGTCGCCATCGCGGGGGGATTCTATAATGGCTTCATCCAAACACAGCGCGGCTTCATTGAGCATGGGATAGACACAGCGCTCAATAATTTCTTTTTCGGAAATTTCTTTGTTAATTCTCAGGTTTAAATCTTGATAGACAGTTTCGTCAATTTTTTTGCTGGCTTTAGGATCGTCGTAGCGATAAAAGCCTTTTTTAGATTTTTTACCTAGGCGGCCTTTGTCTAATAAGATTTGTTGTACACCAATGCTCGACATGCGCTCGCCAAACGCAGATTCCAATACAGGCAATATTTTGCTGCCCACATCTAAGCCGACTTCGTCGAGTAATTTAAAGGGGCCGATAGGGAAGCCGAAGTTCATCAGTGCGCGATCAATTTTTTCGAAGGCAACGCCTTCCATTCCCACTTCAAGAACAGCATTCATATAAGGCGCTAGAATGCGATTGACATAGAACCCAGCGCCATCGTTCACAACAATAACCGTTTTACCTTGTCGTTTGCCAAACTCAACAGCGCTCACCAACGTTTTATTGCTGGTGCCTTGGTGTTTAATAATTTCCAGTAAGGGCATTTTTTCAACGGGAGAAAAGTAATGCATACCGATAATATTTTCTGGTCGTTTTGCCTTAGCGGCAATATCACTAATGGGAATGGATGAGGTATTGCTGGCAAAAATCGTATTCTCGTTACCCAGTGTTTCGATATCCTTAACCATTTGGTGTTTGAGGGTTATATCTTCAAATACCGCTTCAATAATTAAATCGCAGTCACTAAAACCACTATAATCTAGTGATGCACTAAATTGATTTTGTTTTTTCTTTGCTTGTTCCTTACTTAGAATACGACGATGTACTCGTTGTTGATAATAGTGATGAATATGATAGTAAGCGCCAAGAATACCCTCATCGCGAATATCTTTTAAGCGAACACGAGTATTGGCTTTGTCAATGGACACGGTAGCGATACCGGCTCCCATCAGTCCTCCACCCAAAATCCCCACCTTGTTTATATCGATAGGCTTAACATTACTTTTGGTAAAGCGCTCTTTTTTGAGTGCAGTTGTTGCAAAGTAAATATTAATGAGTTGTTTGGCTTCTGGTGATAGCGTTAATTCACCAAAATTCGTGGCTTCAATTTCCAGTGCTTCATGCAGTGGTTTATTAATGCCTTGTTGAACAACATCCAAAATAGCAAGAGGGGCGGGGTAGCGGCCCTGGGTTTTTTTTAATACTTGCTCACGTGCTTTTTTTATAATGAAGTCTTTTATCCCCGGCAGTGTTAGCAGTTTATTTTTAAAAGAGAGTTTCCGTTCTGGTAAGCCTGTTGAGAGTAACTTTTTAGCAGACATATTAGCGACGCTAGAGAGAATGGGGGCACTGACCACTTCGTCGATCATACCTAAACGCAGTGCTCGTTTGCTGTCTAGTTGTTTTCCTGTCAAAAGCAAATCTAATGCCGCAGGTAAACTAATGAGGCGTGGTAGTTTGGAGTTGCCCATTCCTCCAGGTAGTAAACCAATCATGACTTCAGGTAAGCCAATCTTGGTGCTCGAGTCGTTGGTGGCAATGCGATAGTGGCAGGCTAGTGCGAGTTCATAACCGACGCCTAAACAAACTCCATGAATTGCAGCGATATGGGGTTTAGTACTATTGGCAATACGTCCAAGTAAACTATGAGCTGAAAGTGAAATCGCCGTTCCATCCATCACCGTTTCTACTTTTTGTAGCATTTTGATATCGGCTCCGGCAATAAAACCAGAGTCTTTGCCACTGGTAAAAATAACCGCCTTGATACCCTCATTGTTTTCGATTTCATCGGCAAGTTGTGAAAACTCTTCCATTACCGCTTCGTTAAACACATTCATGTGTTCATTGGGGACGTTAATGGTAATAGTAAAAATACCGTCGCTATTAAGTTCGCTTGAAAAATTATTCATGGTGTTTATTCTGCCTCTATTATCATGGCTGCACCAATACCACCTGCAGCACAGGCAGTCGTCAATGCAAGGCCGCCACCGCGACGCTGTAGTTCGTGTAGAGTTTGCGTAATGATACGTCCCCCTGTTGCGGCAAAGGGGTGGCCATAAGCCAGCGATCCGCCTAGTACATTAAATTTATCCATATCGATTTCTCCTAATGCATCTTTGCGCCCTAAAAAATCTTGAGCGTATTGTTTCGATGCGAAGGCTTGCACATTGGCTAGTGTCTGTGCAGCAAACGCTTCGTGCATATCAATGAGCGTTAAGTCACTTAGTTTCATTCGGGCTTTTTTAAGTACTTTGGATGATGCTTGGGTGGGGCCCATTAATAAATCGCGATCAACAGTGTTGGCGGTAAATACAAAATGTTTTATGTAGCCTAGGGGTTCATATCCTAGTGCTTTAGCAACATCTTCCTTCATTAATAATAATGCACAGGCGCCATCAGTGAGAGGTGTACTATTTGCTGCCGATACCGTGCCGTATTTTTTATCAAAGGCAGGCCTTAATGATGACAGTTTTTCTAAGGTGGTGTCAGCGCGAATATTTTCATCGCGAATAAAGGCTTCCTTAAATGGCTCTGGGTAGGCTCGAATAACTTCGGCATCGAGTTTGCCATCTTCCCAGGCTTGGTGTGCTAGTTGGTGGGAGCGTAGTGTTAATTCATCTTGGGCTTGGCGGCTAATATGATGGTCTTTTGCCATTTGTTCAGCACTATCGCCCATGCGAAGATTGGTTGTATATTCTGCGATGGCTGGAGGAACGGGCGCTAAATCTTTTAAACGCGTCCCTTTAAATGCTTTCAATTTGTCTTTTAATGATCGGGCTTTATTTGCTTGGATCAGTTTGAGAGCAAAGTTATCGCTAAAACTAATGGGTAATACACTCGATGAGTCTGCGCCTCCCGCAATACCAATTTTAATATCGCCATTTTTAATATCACTGGCAATATTGGCAACACTTTGGAAGCTAGTTGCACAGGCCCGCGAGACACTATAAGCATCACAGGTAACGGGCAGGTCAGTCCCAAGTACTACCTCGCGAGCGATATTGGGTGCTTTGGGTAAAATCGCAACCTGTCCGTAAATCAATCTTTCAATAGAGCTAACATCGATGTTTGTTGTTGCTAGTAATTCTTTAACAACCATGCGTCCAAGATCAATCGCGTTAATGGTTCGGTAATGGGTTGCTTGTCGAGCAAAAGGCGTTCGTAAGCCACTGACGACGGCAATGCGGTTTTTAGAGGGTGTTGTTGCCATAAAGCGTATCCGATATTTTTCGTTTATATTAGAGGTGCCCTTAATATCAATATGATGATTATTTGTGGCGTTATTCCCGCGATTGGTAATTGCATCTCCTGCATTACTCAAAGTACTCTACTTTCTGTAGAGCAAGGCGGGGATGACGATGTATTCTTTTTAAGTATCTCGGTAGTATGTCTTATTAGCTTCTGGTTAACTTATGTGCCAATGTTACGCCATCCTTTATGGCTTTTTTAGCATCGATCTCCAGTGCTAATTCAGCACCACCAATAATATGTACGGGTGTATCACGTTTTTGCAGTGACTCATAAAGCGTTTTATTTGAAAGCTGTCCTGCACACAATACAATATTATCTACCTTTAGTGAACGGGCCTCGCCATCGACGCGGATATGTAGGTGCTCAGGCGTGATTTCTTCGTATTCCACACCCGATAAAAAAGTGACCTGCTTATCAATCAGTGATTGGCGATGAATCCAACCGGTCGTTTTACCCAAATTTTTTCCAAGTTGAGAGGTCTTGCGTTGGAGCAAGTAAATTTTTCGAGAAGAGGGGGCGATTTTTTTTTCTTTCACAGCACCTCGGGTCTTGTATTTGGTATCGATACCCCATTCAGTATAAAAGACATCTGGATTGAGAGAGCTAACCACTGTATTGGTATCGTGAGCTAGAAATTCTGCAGTATCAAAGCCGATACCTCCTGCTCCAATCAGCGCAACGGACTGACCCACTGGTTTTTTTTCTAACAATAATTCTTGATAAGTTAATACATGGGGTAAATCAACACCCTTGATATCGGGTATTCTTGGGCGAATACCGGTAGCGATAATGATCTCATCAAAGTCATTAAATGATTGCTCCGTTGAGACATCGGTATTTATGTGTAAAGTAATGCCGAGCGTTTCAATACGATGGCGAAAATAACGCAGTGTCTCATGAAACTCTTCTTTACCTGGAATTTCTTTGGCAATATTAAATTGACCACCAATTTGGTTGCTGCGTTCAAAAACAGTGACATGGTGTCCCAGCTCTGCTGCTTCAATAGCAAAAGATAAGCCCGCTGGACCTGCACCAATGACCGCAAGTCGTTTCGGATGGTTTGTTTTGGGGGTGATAAAAAACGTTTCGTGACAGGCTTTGGGGTTGACCAAGCAACTGGCGATTTTTTGTTGAAAAACATGGTCTAAACACGCTTGGTTACAGGCAATGCAAGTATTAATCGACGTTGCCGCATGGTTTTTCGCTTTGCTTAAAAAATAGGGATCCGCTAAAAAAGGGCGGGCCATACAAACCATATCCGCTTGTCCGTTGGCTAATATCTTTTCAATAGCTTCGGGTGTATTGATACGATTAGTGGCAATAACGGGAATGTTTACCGTTTGTTTTAGTCGTGCGGTGATCCAGGTAAAAGCCTCTCTCGGAACCATCGTCGCAATAGTTGGTCTGCGTGCCTCGTGCCAACCAATGCCGGTATTAATTAAGTTAACGCCTGCCTCTTCAAGTGCCTTAGCAAGCATGGTCACTTCTTCCCATGTTGAACCATCTTCGACTAAATCGAGTAGAGATAATCGAAAAATAATAATAAAATTGCTTCCCGTTTTTTTTCGAATAGCATCTACAATATCCAATGCAATACGCATACGATTATCAATAGAGCCTCCATAGTGGTCGCGACGTTGGTTTGTCCGGGGTGCGAGAAATTGGTTAATGAGGTAACCCTCGGAACCCATGATTTCAACACCATCGTATCCCGCGCGCTGCGCCAGTTGAGCACAGTTTGCAAAGTCTTTTACTGTGCGGCGAACCCCCCAGGTGCTAAGCTCACGAGGAATATAGGGCGAGATGGGCGATTTTATTTTAGAGGGGGCAGCTGCCAGTGGATGATAGGCGTAACGTCCAGTGTGCAGGATTTGCATACAAATTTTTGTTTGACTATCATCATGGACAGCCTTGGTGATCATTTGGTGTGGTTTAACTTGCCAAAAAAAACTTAACTGTGATGCGTTTCGTGTGGCTCGTCCAGAAAAATTAGGAGCGATACCGCCCGTAATGATTAAACCAACTCCCCCTAGCGCACGCTCTTTGTAATAGTGGGCGATACGTTCGTAACCATTTTTTTCTTCTTCAAGCCCTGTATGCATTGAGCCCATGATGACGCGGTTTTGAATTTGGGTAAAACCGAGGTCAATGGGTTTGAAAATATTAGGATAATTTGTTTGGGGCAAGGCCTTGGTCTCGGGAGAAATTTTTATAGTTTGTGTTTTTAATGATTTCTTAAATCTTGCTTTTCTTCAATACTAGTGTCTAAGACCGTATTCAATTCTACTTTTCGCCTGAAAATCCATAGCTTTGTTTTCAAAACCGCGTAGGCGGGTATCCAGGGTGATCGTGGCCACTTCTGGTCTGGATTTCCGCCTTCGCGGGAATGACGAGAAGGATTATGTTTCCTTCTACCTTAAATTTTTCCGTAATATTTTTCCGACGTTAGATTTAGGGATCTCATCAATAAAAACAATTTCTTTGGGACGCTTATAACCCGTTAATTGTTCCTTGCAATAACGTTTTACTTCTTTTTCATCTAGTTCATCGTTTTGTTTTACAATAAATACTTTAACAACTTCTCCAGCTGTCTCATCTTCAATGCCAATAGCGGCTGATTCTAAAATATCTGGGTGTTGGTTGAGCACGGCTTCAATTTCATTGGGGTAGACATTAAATCCGGAGACTAAAATCATATCTTTTTTGCGGTCGAGTATTTTGATATAGCCACTGCTGTTAATCGTTGCTAAATCGCCTGTTCTAAAATAACCATCGGTAGTAAATGCTGCTTTTGTCTCTTCCGGTTTTTGCCAGTAACCTTGTGTTACTTGGGGG